>NZ_JBSICA010000006.1:0-242640 GCF_058245595.1 Pseudomonas sp. UF-293
AGGGTCAGGCCGGTGTTGTCGACCGAATCAGTGATCGTAGTGACGGCTGGCGTAGCGTTCGGCACCAGATTTTCGAAATTGCCACCGGTAGCGCCAGTGATCGTGGTGCTGACGGTGCTGCCGTTGTTGTACACGTCGTTGGCCGGCGTCGGCACGTTGACGGTGCCGGTAGTCTGGCCAGCGCCAATGGTAATGGTCGAGCCGTTCGACAGTGTGACGGTTACCGGGGTTTGCGCCGGGTTGGTCAATGTCGCGGTGTAAGTGATCTGGCCACCTTCGGTCACGCTCGAACCAGCCGTCAAAGTAACGGTAGTGGTGTCGACAGTGTCGGTGACTTGCGTGGTCGCCGGGACAGTTGGCGGGGTCACGGTGATGCCGTTGCCGCCGGTTGTGCCGGTGACGGTCACGTCGATCTGGGTCGGGTCGTTATAGACCGTGTCGTTCGGCGCCAGCGGCACGTTGACGGTGCCGGTGGTGGCGCCGGCCGGAATGACGATCACTGCGCCATTGGACAGAGTGATGGTCAGGTCGGTCAGCGGCGCCTGGGTCAGGGTCGCGGTGTACACCAGCACGCCGCCGGCTTCGGTGATGGTCGGCGTGGCACTGAGGCTCAGGGTCGAATCACGCAGCGCATTGGTGGTGGTGTCGGTGGTCAGGCCGCCGGTGGTGTCCTGCGCGACTTGCCCGGCGGAGTTGATGCCCGCCGTAGGGAAGCCAATGGTCGGATCGACGCGGCCAGCGGTGGCGTCGAGCATGACGAAGCTGTGACCGCCACCGGCAGCACCACCGGTACCTGCGGCAGTTGGGCCGGCAGCGGTGGATTCGAGTGCGGTGGTCGGGTCGACCCCGGCGGCAATTGCTTGCTGCAGTTCTTCTACAGAAGGCGCAGCCTGCGCCGTCGCTTCGGCCAGGTCAGTGCTGGAGTCAGGCGAGCTGGCGCTCCACTGGGTGTCGCGGCCCAGATCGAGCATGCGGCCATCGGCCAGTTCCAGCGACACCGCGCCGGACAGACCGGTATCGATCTGGTCGCCGACATACAGGCGATCGCCTTCAACGAGTACGCGACGCACGCCCTCTGGGGACACCACGAAAACCTGACCGACAATGCTTTTGACGACGGCAACAACACTGCTCATTGAAGACTCTCCGGGGTGTCACATTCAGTTGACTTCCATGGACCTGACGGGCGTCGGCGCCACTTCAGTCTGGACGTACTTTCTATAAATGGATAACTTATTGACGCTGGGTTTTCGTCAATAATCTGGCTATAAATTATCGCGATTAACTTTATGCCAAACTATTGACCTTCTGGGAGCCATCCTAAACAATCGCCCCACTAATGTCACATTGATATTTCCGCGGCGACCTGTCCTTCAGCCTGTCATCCAGTTCCTGTTTTGAACTTTCCGACATACGGTCTTTCGGGTTGCCATCATCCGACGCAGCGCCACGTTTCTGCTGTGATTCAAGACAAGAAGTTCCGGGAAAATTCCAACCATGCGTTCGCTTTTGCTCCTTGCCGCTCCCTTCGCTCTCGCCGCCTCTTTTGTACAAGCACAATCCTTACCAGAAGCCATGCAACAGGCGCTGGATGTCCATCCGGAGATTCAGGCGGGGGTCAACAGTCGATTGGCGGCGGATTATCAGTTAAAGGCTGCGAAAGGGGGATACCTGCCCAAGGTCGATCTGCTGGGCGGTTATGGCCGCGAAGGCACTGACAGCGTAACGACCCGGGCCAATGGCGGCGGCAATCACTGGGAGACGTTGAACCGCAGTGAGTCAAGTTTACGTCTCTCGCAGATGGTTTTTGACGGTTTCGCGACGTCCAACGAAGTAGCGCGTCAACAAGCCAACGTCAGCTCCCGTGCTTACTCGCTGCTGGGCACTTCCGAGCGTACCGCGCTGACCGTCGCCCAGGTGTATCTGGACGTGCTGACCCGTCGCGAATTCGTCCGTCTGGCGGAGGAAAACCTCAAGAGCCACCAGCGCATCTACGACCAGATCCAGCTGCGCACCCAGCGCGGCGTCGGCAGCGGTGCCGACCTTGATCAGGCTGAAGCCCGTATGGCGCAGGCCCGCAACAACCTGATCACCGAACAGACCAACCTCGCCGACGCGGAAACCAACTTCCTCAGCGCCGTCGGCCAGATGCCAGACCAGCTCGAGCGTCCGGCACCGTTCATGGCGATGATGCCGGCCAACCTCAATGAGGCCCGTGCGCAAATGCTGGAAAACAGCCCGATCCTGCGTTCCGCCGAGTCGGACATCGCCGCTGCCGAGAAGCAGTTCGCCACCGCCAAATCGACCTTCTACCCACGCTTCGACGCCGAACTCGGCCGCACCGCCGACAACGATCTCGACGGCCAGAACGGACACAACAACGAATGGCAGGCCATGTTGCGCATGCGTTTCAACCTGTATTCCGGTGGCAGCAACAAGGCTGATCTGGAATCCAAGTCGTACCTGGCCAACCAGGCGCTGGACATCCGCAACAACGCCCTGCGCCAGTTGAACGAAGAGCTCGGCCTGGCCTGGAACGCCCTGAACAATGCCAATGCCCAGGTGCCGATCGCCCAGCAATACGTCGACCACAGCACCTCGGTGCGTACCGCCTACCAGCGTCAATTCAGCCTCGGCGAGCGCACCCTGCTGGACTTGCTCGACAGCGAAAACGAACTGTTCACTGCTTCGCGGCGTCTGGCGGAAATCAAGAACATTCAGTTATTTACTCAGTACCGAATCAAGGCGACCATGGGCCAATTGCTCAAAAGCCAGGGAGTGGTCGCGCCGTTGGCATCCGTTGTGCAGAACGACGTGAAGCCCAAGGTCCAGCTGCCTGGGATGAACTGAGTTATCCCTTTCAACTGTTAAAGAGTGTCGAGCGTGGAATCAGAAGTCAGTCGAGTTCAACTCAGCCATGATCCACGCGCGTTGCATGACGATCCGTTGCTGGATGGTCTGCTCGCCCTGTGCATGCTGCACCAGAAGCCTGCCAGCGCGGCGATGCTGACCACCGGCCTGCCGCTGCCCAAACAACGTTTGAGTATCGAGCTGCTGCCGCGCGCAGCGGCTCGTGCCGGCCTGCAGGGTCGGGTGTTGCAGCGCAAGCTCGAAGAAATTCCGGCGATCGCCATGCCCGCGCTGTTGTTGCTCAAGGATGGCCGCAGTGCCGTCCTGCTCGGCTGGCAGGGCGACCACGAAGCACGCGTGCTGCTCAGCGAAAGCGACGGCGGCGAGTCGGTGGTCAGCCGCGAACTGCTGAGCGACGATTACACCGGCAAAGTGTTCTTCGCCCAGCCGCAGCACAAATTCGACGTCAACCACGGCACGCTGATCCCGCGCGCACGCTCGTGGTTCCGTGACACCCTCAAGCGTTCGCGCTGGCTGTACGCCGATGCGATCGCCGCCAGTTTTCTGATCAACATCATCGCCATGGCCGCGCCGCTGTTCGTGATGAACGTCTACGACCGCGTGGTGCCGAACCAGGCCGAAGCAACTCTGTGGGTACTGGCGCTGGGCATTACCGGCGCCTATATCTTCGACCTGATCCTCAAGAGTCTGCGCAGCCTGTGCCTGGATCTGGCCGGGAAGAAAACCGACCTGATCATCTCCGCCACGCTGTTTGAGCGCATCGTCGGCATGGCGATGAAATACCGCCCGGCGCGGGTCGGCAGTTTTGCCCAGAACATCCATGAGTTTCAGAGCCTGCGCGACTTCCTCGCCTCGCTGACCCTGACCAGCCTGATCGACCTGCCGTTTACCATTCTGATTTTCATCGTCATCGCCATTCTCGGCGGGCATCTGGTGTGGATTCCGGTGCTGGCGTTCCCGATTGCCCTGCTCATCGGCTACGCCTTGCAGAAGCCGCTGATCGCGACCATGGAGCGCACCATGGCGCTGGGCGCCGAGCGCCAGTCGAGCCTGATCGAAACCCTCGCCGGTCTGGATGCGGTCAAGGTCAACAACGCCGAAAGCGAGCGCCAGTATCAGTGGGAGCAGACCATCGGCACCCTCAGCCGTCTCGAGCTGCGAGTGAAAATGCTCTCCGGCCTGGCGATGAACATCACCTTGCTGATCCAGCAACTGGCCGGGGTGATCATGATCGTCTTCGGCGTGTACCAGATCATCGCCGGCAACCTGAGCATGGGCGGGCTGATCGCCTGTTACATGCTCAGTGGCCGTGCGCTGAGCCCGCTGGCGTCGCTGTCGGGCCTGCTCACGCGCTATCAACAGGCGCGTGTGACCATGACTTCGGTCGACCAGATGATGGAGCTGCCGCAGGAGCGCAATTTCGAGGAGCGCCCGCTGAGCCGCAAGGTCTTGCAGGGTGCGATCGAATGCCGTCAGCTCAGTTTCACCTACCCGGACCAGCAGAACCCGGCGCTGAAGAACATCAACCTGGTCATCCGTCCCGGCGAGAAGATCGGCATCATTGGCCGCAGCGGTTCGGGCAAGAGTTCGCTGGCGAAACTGCTGGTCGGCCTCTACCAACCGGACGACGGTGCCTTGCTGGTCGACGGCGTGGACATCCGCCAGATCGATGTCAGCGAACTGCGCTACAACATCGGCTACGTGCCGCAGGACATTCAACTGCTGTCCGGTACGCTGCGTGACAACCTGGTGTCCGGTGCGCGTTACGTCGAAGACGAGCTGGTGCTGCAAGCCGCAGAACTGGCCGGCGTCCACGAATTCGCCCGTTTGCACCCGCAAGGCTATGAACTGCAAGTCGGCGAGCGCGGGCAGAACCTCTCCGGCGGCCAACGACAGAACGTCGCCCTGGCCCGGGCGCTGTTGCTCAATCCGCCGATTCTGCTGATGGATGAGCCAACCAGTGCGATGGACAACACCGGTGAAGAACGCCTCAAGCAACGCCTCGCAGCGGTGATTGAAAACAAGACCGTGGTGCTGGTCACGCACCGGGCATCGCTGTTGTCGCTGGTTGATCGCCTGCTGGTGATCGATCGCGGACAGATTCTCGCCGACGGCCCGAAAGCCGCCGTGATGGAAGCGTTGAAGAAGGGGCAGATCAGTGTTGCTTAAGTCCGGTGTCAAGGAGTCGATCCGTCGCTACTTCAAGGGCTCTGCCTCGCTGCAGGGCCAGCCGCTGCCGGAGGTCAACAAGGCGCTGATCGAAGACGCCCCGCGCGTCGTGCGCCTGACCATCTGGGCGATTATCGGCTTCTTCGTGTTCCTCATGCTTTGGGCCAACTTCGCCGTAATCGACGAAGTGACCAAGGGCGACGGCAAGGCGATTCCGTCGTCGAAGATCCAGAAAATCCAGAACCTGGAGGGCGGTATCGTCTCCGAGCTGTTCGTCAAGGAAGGTCAGATCGTCGAGGCCGGCGCGCCGCTGATTCGTCTCGATGACACGCGTTTCGCCTCCAACGTTGGCGAAACCGAGGCTGATCGCCTGTCGATGTTGCTGCGGGTCGAGCGTCTGAGCGCGGAAGTCGATGATCGTCCGCTGAGTTTTCCCGAGGACGTGCTCAAAGCCGTGCCGGGCCAGGCAAAAAGCGAAGAGTCGCTGTACATCAGCCGGCGTCAGCAGTTGCACGACGAAATCGGTGGTTTGCAGGAGCAGTTGATCCAGCGTCAGCAAGAGCTGCGTGAGTTCAGCTCCAAGCAGGCGCAGTACCGCCAGCAACTCGGCTTGCAGCGTCAGGAAATCAACATGTCCGAGCCACTGGTGGCGCAGGGCGCGGTCTCGCCGGTGGAAGTGTTGCGCCTCAAGCGTGCCGAAGTGGAAACCCGAGGCCAGCTCGATGCGACCACGCTGGCGATCCCGCGCGCCGAATCGGCGATCAAGGAAGTGCAGCGCAAGATCGACGAAACCCGTGGCAAATTCCGCAGCGAAGCGCTGACCCAACTCAACGAAGCGCGCACCGATCTGAACAAGGCCCAGGCCACCGGCAAAGCACTGGAAGACCGCGTCAGCCGTACGCTGGTCACCTCGCCCGTGCGGGGCATTGTCAACAAGTTGCTGGTCAACACCATTGGCGGCGTGATCCAGCCGGGCAGCGACATGGTCGAAATCGTGCCGCTGGACGACACCCTGCTGGTCGAGGCCAAGATCCGCCCGCAGGACATTGCCTTCCTGCATCCGGGGCAGGAAGCGATCGTCAAGTTCACCGCCTATGACTACACCATTTACGGCGGGCTGAAGGCGCAGCTGGAGCAGATCGGCGCGGATACCATCACCGATGAAGACAAAAAAACCACTTACTACGTGATCAAGGTACGCACCGAGCGCAGTCATTTGGGCACAGACGAGAAACCTCTGTTGATCATTCCGGGGATGGTCGCTTCGGTGGATATCATCACCGGCAAGAAGTCGGTGTTGAGCTATTTGCTCAAGCCGATTATCCGCGCACGGGCTGAGGCGTTGCACGAGCGCTAGGTCTTCAGCGCTGTTGACGCCTCATTCGCGAGCAGGCTCGCTCCCACAGGAGATTGCATTCCAACTGTGGGAGCGAGCCTGCTCGCGAAGGCGTCTTCGGGAGCGCTACATATCCGTCGGTAAGTGACACAAATCGTCACCCACCCCCTCACCATTCGCCATATCGTTATTCATTAACGGTATTTAATTTCAAATTCTTATAGCTATAAAGTCATCCGCCTGCGTACCTGCCGACCAATCGGCGCGCCGCACGACCTGAACCGACACGCAATCCAGCGTGAGTGTCTGATCGACGAGCGCGTTTGTGAGCGCGCCGTGCGTGGGAGATGATTGATGTCCGCCGCTACTGCCACCGAAAGCGCCGCAACTGCCGCGCCGCAAATCTTCGAAATTCGTCCCTTCAGCGATGCCGTCGGTGCCGAGATCGTTGGCCTCGACCTGAGCCGGCCAGTGAATGATCAGGACTTCGCGCGGATCCACCGCGCACATCTGGATCACCATGTCGTGGTCTTTCGCGATCAGCAGATCACCCCGCAACAGCAAATCGATTTCAGCCGTCGCTTCGGCGTGTTGCAGATCCATGTGCTCAAGCAATTCCTGCTGGCCAACCACCCGGAAATTCTCATTGTTTCCAACATTATCGAGAACGGCCAGAACATCGGTCTCGGTGACGCCGGCAAGTTCTGGCATTCCGATCTTTCCTATAAAGAGCTGCCGAGCCTCGGCTCGATGCTGCACGCCCAAGAGCTGCCCGCCGAGGGCGGCGATACGCTGTTCGCCGACATGCACAAAGCCTGGGACGACTTGCCGGCTGCGTTGCGCAATGCGGTTGAAGGGCGCTTTGCCGCGCACTCCTACACGGCGCGCTACAGCGAAAGCAAATTCGAAGGCAACTGGCGCCCGACCCTGACCCCTGAACAGTTGGCTCAGGTCGCCGAAGTGGTGCACCCGGTGGTGCGCACTCATCCGGAAAACGGCCGCAAGGCCTTGTTCGTCAGCGAAGGCTTCACCACGCGCATCGTCGGTCTGCCCGACGACGAGAGCCGCCAGTTGCTGGCCGAGCTCTTCGCTCACAGCGTGCTTGCGCAAAATATCTACCGCCATCAATGGGAGCCGCATGATCTGGTGTTCTGGGACAACCGTTCGCTGATCCATCTCGCCGCCGGCTGTCCTGCGCACCTGCGCCGCAAGCTGTATCGCACGACCATTCAGGGCGATGCGCCTTTCTGATTTGCCGGAGATCGACCATGAACGCCCCTTTGCCAGGCCACGCGGCCAGCAACCCGATCGCCCACAGCGAAGCGTTGCTGACCGTCGATCACGTCAGCCTCGAATACCGCACGCCGCAACGCGTGGTGCGCGCCACCCACCAAGTCAGTTTCGCCGTCGACCCCGCTGATCGTTTCGTCCTGCTCGGCCCGTCCGGGTGCGGTAAATCGACCCTGCTCAAAGCGGTGGCCGGGTTCATCCAGCCCTGCGAAGGCGAGATCCGTCTGCAAGGCCAGCGCGTCGATGCGCCGGGGCCGGACCGCATTGTGGTGTTTCAGGAATTCGATCAGCTGCCGCCGTGGAAAACCGTCAAGCAGAACGTGATGTTCCCGCTGCTCGCCTCGCGCACCTTGAACAAGAAAGACGCCGAAGAACGCGCGCTGCACTATCTGCAAAAGGTCGGTCTGGCGGCGTTCGCCGACGCCTATCCGCACACCTTGTCCGGCGGCATGAAAGCGCGGGTGGCGATCGCCCGGGCCTTGGCCATGCAGCCGAAAATCCTCTTGATGGACGAACCCTTCGCTGCACTCGATGCGCTGACCCGACGCAAGATGCAGGAGGAGTTGCTGCTGCTCTGGGAAGAGGTGCGCTTCACCCTGCTGTTCGTCACTCATTCGATTGAAGAAGCCTTGGTGGTAGGCAATCGCATCCTCTTGTTGTCGCCACATCCGGGCCGGGTGCGCGCCGAAGTGCACAGCCATCAATACGATCTGCACAGTCTCGGCGGCGTAGCGTTTCAGGAATCGGCGCGGCGCATTCATCGTCTGCTGTTCGATGAGGGCCAGGCGCCGGAGACCGAACGTGATCACGACTTCAATGACATTCGCATCGCCTATTGAGCGGCCAGGAGGACTACCCGATGAGCCATTCATCATCCGTGCGTGAAGAATTCGAAACCGTACTCGAGCCGCTGACCGCAGTGCCGGTCGAGCGCGAATTGCCGCTCGGCACGCGCCTGTGGCAACAGGGCTGGCTGCGCAAAAGCCTGATCCTGATCGTGCTGGCGATTATCTGGGAAGTGGTCGCGCGGATTCAGAACAACGACCTGATGCTGCCGAGTTTTCTGCAAACCGCGCAGGCACTGTTCGACGGTATGCTCAGTGGCGAGTTGCTGGCCAAGGTGTGGATATCTTTGGTGGTGCTGATCAAGGGTTACCTGATCGGCATCGTCCTCGCCTTTGCCCTGACGACATTGGCGGTATCGACCCAGTTGGGACGTGATCTGCTCAGTACGATGACTTCGATGTTCAACCCGTTGCCGGCGATTGCCCTGCTGCCGTTGGCGCTGCTCTGGTTCGGATTGGGCCAGAACAGCCTGATTTTCGTGCTGGTGCATTCGGTCTTGTGGGCGCTGGCGCTGAACACCTATGCGGGATTTCTCGGCGTCTCCGATACGCTGCGCATGGCCGGGCGCAATTATGGCCTCAAGGGATTGCGCCTGGTCTTGTTCATCCTGATCCCGGCCGCGCTGCCGTCGATTCTCGCGGGTTTGAAGATTGGCTGGGCGTTTGCCTGGCGCACCTTGATCGCCGCCGAACTGGTGTTTGGCGCGACCAGTGGCAAGGGCGGGCTGGGCTGGTACATCTTTCAGAATCGCAATGAGCTGTACACCGACAAGGTATTTGCCGGGTTGGCGGTGGTGATCCTGATTGGTTTGCTGGTGGAGAATCTGGTGTTTGCCACCCTCGAGCGGGTGACCGTCAAGCGCTGGGGTATGCAGCGCTGATTTCTTCATTGGCTGGGCCGGCCTCTTCGCGAGCAGGCTCGCTCCCACATGAGTACGCATTCCAAGGTGGGAGCGAGCCTGCTCGCGAAGAGGCCAGCGCTGGCATCGTCACTCTTGAGGGATGTTTGTTAGCATTGCGCCCGGATCAATCCAGATCAGCCAAGAGTGCTCAGCATGCAACTCCCGGACATGAACCTTCTGGTCGCCCTCGATGCGTTGCTCGACGAGGGCAGTGTGGTCGGCGCGGCGCGGCGGATGAACCTCAGCCCGGCGGCCATGAGCCGCACGCTGACGCGGATCCGCGACGCCATCGGCGATCCCATTCTGGTGCGCGCCGGGCGTGGCCTGGTGCCGACCCCCAAAGCCCTCGAACTGCGCGAACAGGTGCGCGACGTGGTCGAGCAGGCGGCGCTGCTGTTTCGCTCCGCCGACAGCGTCGAGCTGGGCACCTTGCGCCGGCGCTTCAGCATCCGCGCCAATGATTTCTTCGTCGGCGTTTACGGCGGCAAGCTGTTCGACACCCTCGACCAACTCGCCCCGCATTGCGAATTGCGCTTTGTCCCGGAAGGCGATGGCGACGATGAGGCGCTGCGCGAAGGGCGCATCGATCTGAGCGTCAGCAACACCCGTCCGCTCACGCCGGAAGTGAAAGTGCAGAACCTGTTCTCCACGCATTTCGTCGGCCTGGTGCGCGAAAATCATCCGTTGCTCGATGGCGAAATCACGGCTGAGCGCTACGCCGGTTTTTCCCACATCAGCATGTCGCGCCGTGGCATCGCTCGCGGCCCGATCGACACAGCGTTGAATGCATTGGGGCTGGAGCGCCGGGTGGCGGTGATCGCGCCGAGTTTCCATGCAGCGATGTTTGCCTTGCCCGACTCCGATCTGATCCTGCCGGTGCCTAAGGAGGCCCTGCTCAGCGTACGGCGGCTGGGCCTGAAACTGCGTTCATTCGACCTGCCGATTCCACTGCCCATGCTGATGCTGACCCAGGCCTGGCACCCGCGCTTCGACAAGGACCCGGCCCACCGCTGGCTGCGCGAAGCCCTCAAGACCTGCTGCGATGAAACGTGGCTGGCGGCGCAGCCATAAATCATCAGACACCATCGAATCCCTGTGGGAGCGAGCCTGCTCGCGAAGGCGTCGGGTCAGTCACCTCAATGGCGACTGTTCCACCGCTTTCGCGAGCAGGCTCGCTCCCACATAGGCATTCACCGTTGTGTCTGATGCACTTATAACCTGCCAATAAGTCAATTTTCGTCAGCATCAAGCCCCACTAAAATTCTCCGGTATTTTCACCCCCGGAGCTTTTCATTCATGACATCCCTGACGGTCTCGGCGCCTCTCGCCGCGGCCAGCCCGGCGACGGCGGTTGCGCCTCCGGTGTTCGGGGCGCGGATCATCATTGGTCTGGTCGGCGTGCTGTTGGCCGTGCTGGTCTCGGGCCTCAACGAGATGGTCACCAAAGTCGCACTGGCCGATATTCGCGGCGCGCTGCACATCGGCTACGACGAAGGCACCTGGCTGGTCGCCAGTTATACGGCGACGTCGGTTGCGGCCATGGCCTTTGCGCCGTGGTGCTCGGTGACCTTCTCGCTGCGTCGCTTCACGCTGTGCGCCATCGGTCTTTTTACCCTGCTCGGCGTGCTGTGCCCGTTCGCCCCGAATTACGAAAGTCTATTGTTGATGCGCATCCTTCAGGGCCTCGCCGGCGGCGCGCTGCCGCCGATGCTGATGACCGTCGCGCTGCGCTTTCTCCCGGCGAACATCAAGCTCTACGGGCTGGCCGGCTACGCGTTGACCGCGACGTTCGGCCCGGGGCTCGGCACGCCGCTGGCCGGTCTTTGGACCGAATACGTCGGCTGGCAATGGACCTTCTGGCAGATCATCGTGCCGTGTCTGATCGCCATGGTCGCCGTCGCCTACGGTTTGCCGCAGGATCCGCTGCGGCTGGAACGTCTCAGGACGTTCAATTGGAAAGGCCTGCTGCTTGGCTTTCCAGCGATCTGCATGCTGGTGATCGGTTTGTTGCAGGGCAGTCGACTGGACTGGTTCGAGTCGAATCTGATCTGTGGATTACTCGGTGCCGGTTCGCTGCTGCTGGTGGCTTTTATGATCAATGAATGGTCGCAGCCGATTCCGTTTTTCAAGCTGCAGATGCTCGGCATCCGCAACCTGTTGTTTGCGTTGATCACCCTCGCCGGGGTGCTGATCGTGCTGCTGGCGGTGGTGCTGATTCCGTCGAGTTATCTGGCCCAGGTGCAGGGTTATCGTCCGGCGCAAACCGCGCCGATCATGCTCATTGCCGCGCTGCCGCAATTGATCGCGCTACCGCTGGTGGCGGCGCTGTGCAATTTGCGCTGGGTCGATTGCCGCTGGGTGCTCGGTATTGGGCTGGGCATGCTCGCGCTGTCCTGCCTGGGTGGTTCGCACCTGACTTCGCAGTGGATCCGCGATGATTTCTACGTCCTGCAATGGCTGCAGATTTTCGGCCAGCCGATGGCGGTGTTGCCGCTGCTGATGTTGTCGACCGGCAGTATCACGCCGATGGAAGGGCCGTTCGCGTCGGCGTGGTTCAACACCGTCAAAGGCCTGGCCGCCGTGGTCGCCACCGGCGTCATCGAAGCGCTGACCACATCGCGCCTGCATTTCCATTCGACCATGTTGGTCGACAGCCTCGGCAATTCGCCGCTGGCCGATCACAGCGATCCGGGCCTTGCTCACCGCGTGCACGAGCAGGCGGTAGTGCTGACTTCGTCCGATTTGTACCTGTGCATGGCCGGCGTTGCCGTGGCGTTGATCCTGCTGATTTTCTGGCTGCCGACGCGGATCTATCCGCCGCGCGCGCCGACTTGACAGCTGTACTGAAACAGAAGGTTTTTTATGACTCAATCCAAGCAAAAACTCGCGGTGGCCGTGGCTGCCGCGCTGGCGGTGGGCGTGCTGGTGTATCTGGCGATGCCCGGGTTGTTCGGCCAACGCACCGAGCAAACCACCAACGACGCCTTCGTCTCTGCCGACTACACGCTGGTGGTGCCGCGCGTGGCCGGGTTCATCAAGCAGGTGCTGGTCGAAGACAACCAGCAGGTCAAGGCCGGGCAGTTGCTGGCGCTGATCGATGACCGTGATTTGCGCGCAGCGGCGGAAGCGGCGGATGCGCAAACCCTGGTCGCGCGGGCACAGTTGCAGAACGCCAACGCGACTCTGGAGCGGCAGGCTTCGCTGATTGCTCAGGCGCAGGCCACCGTGGTCTCGGCCAAAGCGGAAATGGCCTTCGCACAACAGGAACTGAACCGCTACAACCATCTCGCCGGTGTCGGCGCCGGCACCGTGCAGAACGCGCAGCAGGCACGCACGCGCATCGATCAGGCCTCGGCACGCCTCGATACCGCGACGGCGAAACTGGCGGCCGAACGCAAGCAGGTCGAGATTCTCACCGCCCAGCGCAACGCCGCTGAAGGCAATCTGAAACACGCGCAGGCGGCGCTGGAAATCGCCAGTTTCAACTTGTCCTATACGCGTATCACCGCGCCGCAGGACGGCATGATCGGCGAGCGCGCGGTGCGTGTCGGGGCTTACGTCACGCCGGGCAGCAAGCTGTTGGCGGTGGTGCCGTTGCAACAGGCCTACGTGGTCGCCAACTTTCAGGAAACCCAGTTGACCGACGTGCGGCCCGGGCAGGATGTGCAAGTGCGGGTCGACAGCCTCGGCGGCGAAGCCCTCACCGGCCGCGTCGAGAGCATTGCGCCGGCAACGGGCGTGACCTTTGCGGCGGTGAAACCTGATAACGCGACGGGTAATTTCACCAAAGTTGTACAGCGGATTCCGGTGAAGATTGTGCTGGAACCGGGCCAGCCACTGGCCGAGCGCTTGCGGGTGGGGATGTCGGTGGAGGCGAGTATTGATACCGCCAGCTCGACGGCGTCCGGGCGCGAGGTGACGCAGCGATGATCGGTGTTGAATCGGCTGTCGCCTTCGCGAGCAGGCTCGCTCCCACATTTTTTAATGCGTTCCCCCTGTGGGAGCGAGCCTGCTCACGAAAAAGCCAGTGGCAGCAGCTAACCTTCAGTGCCTTGCTCACAATGAGTCTCACCGCCTGCACTGTCGGCCCAGATTTCCAGAAACCCGAAGTCCCTCAGCCTGCCGACTGGGCCAAACCTGCCCGGTCCGCCCCAAGCCAGGCCGTCAGCGAACCCCTGAACGAACGCTGGTGGGAAACCTTCCACGACCCGCAGCTTTCCGCGCTTACCCAGCGCGCGCTGAACAGCAACCTCGACCTGCAACTGGCCAGCAGCCGCCTGCAACAAAGCCGCGCCGCGCGTCAGGTGATCACCGCCGAGCGTTATCCGAACAGCACCGCCAGCGGCAGCTACGGGCGCAAACGCAACAGTGGCAAAGGCTTGAACGATCCATCGGGAAATAACGGCGACGAGGCTTTCAATCTGTGGGATGCCGGTTTCTCGGCGTCATGGGAACTGGACTTCTGGGGCCGCGTGCGCCGTGAAACCGAAGCTGCTGATGCCAACCTCGAGGTGGCGGAAAACGATCGTCGCGGCGTGCTGCTGACGGTGCTTGCCGACACCGCGCAAAACTACATTCAGCTGCGCGGGGTGCAGAGCACCCGCGCCGTCACCGAGCAGAATCTCGATGTCGCCCGCCACAGCCTTAAACTCTCGCAGCTGCGGCTGGCCGATGGCGTGGCCACCGATCTGGATGTCGCCGAAGCCGCCGCGCAAGTCGCCGCCATCGAAGCACGGCTGCCGGCACTTGAGCAGCGTCAGGCGCAACTGATCAACGCAATCAGTCTGCTGATGGGCGAACCGCCGCAGGCCCTCGCTCAAGCGTTATCCACAGACGCGGCAGTGCCGCAGTCGCCACTGCAAGTCGCCATCGGCCTG
The DNA here is from genome assembly GCF_058245595.1 of Pseudomonas sp. UF-293. NCBI lineage: Bacteria > Pseudomonadati > Pseudomonadota > Gammaproteobacteria > Pseudomonadales > Pseudomonadaceae > Pseudomonas > Pseudomonas sp. UF-293. Next base: position 14,291 of record NZ_JBSICA010000006.1, read on the forward strand.
CCGTCGCAATTGGCCGAACGTCGCCCCGATATCCGCCAGGCCGAAGCGCGTCTGCATGCCGCCACCGCCAACATCGGCGTGGCCAAGGGCGATTTCTATCCGCGCATCACCCTGTCCGGCAACCTCGGTTCGCAAGCGATGCAACTCAGCGATTTCGGTTCATGGGGCTCGCGTGCCTTTGCCATCGGCCCGCAATTCAGCCTGCCGTTGTTCGACGGCGGTCGCCTGCGCGGCATGCTCCAACTGCGTGAAGCCCAACAGCAGGAAGCGGCCATCGCCTACCAGCAGACTGTGCTGCGCGCCTGGCATGAAATCGACGATCAAATCACCGCGTACAACGCCAGCCAGCGTCGTCGCGACAGCCTCGCCGAAGCCGTGCGCCAGAATCAGATCGCCCTGCGCACCGCGCAACAGCAATACGTCGAAGGCGTGGTCGATTTCGTCAACGTCCTCACCGTACAGAGCGCCTTGCTCGCCACGCAGGAACAATGGGTGGAAAGCTCGACCGGCGTGTCCCTGGCGATGGTCGGTTTATACAAAGCGTTGGGCGGCGGATGGCAATCGGTCTATCCGGCAGAGCAACTGGCCGCAGGCTCGCCGGACGTCGCCAGACCCTGAACCCGCAGCGACAGCTATGATCAACTCCACTGCAGCAAACGGCGTAACGCCGGAACCGAATTGCAGAGGAGTTGCATCATGGAAAATCCGCAGCACAGCCTACCGGCCCTGTTCAAACAACTCGGCCTCGCCGACGACCCGACCGGCATCGACCAATTCATCGCCAGCCATTCCCCGCTCAAACCGGAATTGCATCTGGCCGACGCGTTTTTCTGGACGGAAAGTCAGGCGGAGTTTCTGCGCGAGGAGATTCTGGATGATGCGGATTGGGCGGAGGTGGTGGATCAGTTGAATGTGATGTTGCGTAAGGGGCGGGCTGATTACTTCGGCTGAGGCCAAGTCCGTGCCGTATGCACCAGCGCCATGATCCAGACGGCGTCTCACTCCGTTTGATAGACAAGACGGTAACTGGGATGCGGAATCATTTCACGCGTACCGGCAATAATGCCGGTACGGCCAATCAACGGATTGTCGGAAAGGCGATGAACCGCTTCGCTGAAGCGCAGATCCATTTCAATGGCCGCTCTTGGGTTGGCGGCCTGCAAGTAGTCCCAAATGTCTGCACGATCCTGTGCGGCGGCTGGCGTCCATATGATTTTCATAGGTGATCTTCTGCCTGCCTGCGATTTGCCGCGAGCGCTGCTTCTACGTCTTCGTTGTTCAATCCGTCTCCGGCACGTACGGATTCCCGAGCGATTTCAACCTTGCGTTGCAGGAACGCTTCATATTCGCGGGCCTCTCGCTGGGTTTGAACATACTGACGCATCATGTCTCGCATGATTTGCGACGCCGGCCGGTGTGCCGCTTCGGCTTCCGCCATGAACTCCTCCCGCAGTTCCGGCTCCAGTTTCATGGTGAAAACGGCTTGTTTTGACATATCAGGCTCCTGAATTAGGTGATGACAACGTATACACCTTGTCAGTATCGATGGAGAAAGCTTTGAGTCAGATAGGGCGACTAACGGAGAGATTTGTTTCAAAACTTGACTGAAATTCCCCTCCAATGCGATATTGATAGTTAGCAAACTAACAGTGTCCGTTATCCCGTGTCCGATTCCCTCGACAGTCTTCAGATGAACATCAGCAGCGCCATGGTGGTGGCCGCCCGGCATTGGCGGAAGATCTGCCAGACCACGCTGGTCAACTACGGAATTTCCGAAGCCTGCGCCGTGCCTTTGTTGATGATCGGGCGTTTGGGCGAGGGCGTGCGTCAGGTGCAAGTCGCCCAGGCTGCGGGGATGGAGAGTCCTTCGCTGGTGCGGTTGCTCGATCAGTTGTGCCATGCCGGTTACGTCTGTCGCACCGAAGACGCTCAGGATCGCCGCGCCAAGTGCCTGAGCCTGACCGATACCGGCCGCGAGCTGGTGCAAGCGGTCGAAGCCGAGCTGGTGCGCTTGCGCCACGAAGTGCTGGAAGGCATCGAGCGCAGCGATCTGGAAGCTACGCTTCGGGTACTGAGGGCTTTTGAGGCGGCGAGTTCGCCTGTGGTGGTCAATTCTTGAACGGTTTTTTCACTGGCATGCCGCCGGCCCGTGACTGGTTTTACGGGGTCCGTACTTTTGCAGCGTCGATGATCGCGCTGTACATCGCCTTGCTCATGCAAATGCCGCGTCCGTACTGGGCGATGGCCACGGTGTACATCGTTTCCAGCCCGTTTCTCGGCCCGACCAGTTCCAAAGCGCTGTACCGCGCGGCGGGCACTTTCCTGGGCGCGGCGGCGGCGGTGCTGTTCGTGCCGATGTTCGTGCAGAGTCCCTATGTGCTGGTGGTGGTGATCGCGTTGTGGACCGGCATTCTGCTGTTCATGTCCCTGCATCTGCGCACGGCCAACAGTTATGCGCTGATGCTGGCCGGTTACACCTTGCCGCTGATTGCTCTGCCGGTGGTCGATAATCCGCTGGCGGTGTGGGACGTAGCCGAGGCGCGTACCGAAGAGATTTTCCTTGGCATCGCCGTCGCTGCGGTGGTCGGTGCGATGTTCTGGCCGCGACGGCTGGCGCCGGTGTTCAACGACGCGGTAAGCAAGTGGTTCGCCGATGCGACGAGCTACAGCCTGAAGTTTCTCAGCCGCGATGTGCAGCCGGAAGAAGTCACCGCGCTGCGCATGGCCATGGTCGCCAATTTCAACAGCCTCGAGTTGATGATCGGCCAGTTGCCCCACGAAGGCGCGCGGCCACAAACCGTGCGCAACACCAAGGAACTGCGCGGGCGAATGATTCATCTGTTGCCGGTGATCGATGCCCTTGAGGATTCGCTGTACGCCCTCGAACGCCGCACCCCGGAGCTGGTGGAAAAATTCCAGCCGTTGCTGACCGCGACCCGGGAATGGCTGGGCCACGCAGACGCCAATCTCGAGCGCTGGCAAGCGCTGAGAGATCAACTCGACGCACTGCAACCAAGCGCCGAAGCGCTGGAAGACCGCAAACAGTTGCTGTTCTCCAACGCGATCTACCGCCTCGGTGAATTCATCGATCTGTGGCAGGACTGCCGCAGCCTGCAGGATGCGATCCTGTGCGAGCGCCAGGACAACTGGCGCGCGGTGTACCGGCACTGGCGCCTCGGCCGGTTGACGCCGTTCATCGATCGCGGGCTGATGTTGTATTCGGTGGCTTCGACCATTCTGGCGATCATCGTTGCTTCGGTGCTGTGGATCCTGCTCGGCTGGCCGGACGGCGGCAGCGCGGTGATCCTGGCGGCGGTGGCGTGCAGCTTCTTCGCCTCGATGGACGACCCGGCACCGCAGATTTACCGGTTCTTTTTCTGGACCGGGATGTCGGTGCTGTTCGCCAGCCTTTATCTGTTCCTGATTCTGCCCAACCTGCATGATTTTCCGATGCTGGTTCTGGCGTTTGCCGTGCCGTTCATTTGCATCGGTACGCTGACGGTGCAGCCGCGCTTCTACCTCGGCATGCTGCTGACGCTGGTCAACACTTCCTCGTTCATCAGTATTCAGGGCGCGTACGACGCTGACTTTTTCGCCTTCGCCAACTCCAACCTGGCCGGGCCGCTGGGGCTGTTGTTCGCCTTTATCTGGACGCTGGTGGCGCGACCGTTCGGCGCCGAGCTGGCGGCCAAGCGTCTGACCCGATTCAGCTGGAAAGACATCGTCAGCATGACCGAACCGGCCAGCCTCGCCGAACATCGGCATTTGGGTGTGCAGTTGCTCGATCGGCTGATGCAGCACCTGCCGCGTCTGGCCCTGACCGGTCAGGACACCGGCATCGCCATGCGTGAAGTGCGTGTCGGTCTGAATATGCTCGATCTGCTTGCCTACACCCCGCGCGTCACCGGCGTGCCAAACGCCCTGTTGCGACAGGTGGTGGGCGAGGTTGGCGAGTATTTCCGCGCGTGCCTCAAAGCCGACGAACGCCTGCCGGCGCCGAGCGGTCTGCTGATGACCCTTGATCGCACCCGCCGTGCGCTCAACGGCCAAGGCGACGATGAAACCCGTCGCCACCTGTTGCACGCCTTGAGCGGTCTGCGTCTTGCCTTGCTGCCCGGCGTCGAGTTCGTCTCCAGCGCCGAGCCCGAAGAACCGCTGCCCGATGGAGCGCCCCTATGATCGGTGATCTGGATATCAGCGGCATTTTCCTGCCGACCCTGCTGGTGCTGATGGGCATTACTTACGTGCTGTTTTTGTTGGTGCATGGCGTGCTGCAACGCCTGCACTTTTACCGTCTGGTCTGGCACCGGGCATTGTTCAACGTGGCGCTTTACGCCGTGCTGCTGTACGGCGTGGACTCACTCAGTCGATACCTGATGACATGAAAAAACCGTTTCTGACCATCGGTCGCGTGGTTCTGACCCTGCTGATCGTGACTTTTGCCGTTGTCCTCGTCTGGCGCATGGTGATGTATTACATGTTCGCGCCGTGGACTCGCGACGGCCACATTCGCGCCGACATCATCCAGATCGCCCCGGACGTGTCCGGGTTGATCCAGCAGGTCGAGGTGAAGGACAACCAGTTGATCAAGCGTGGTCAGGTGCTGTTCAGCATCGACCAGGACCGCTTCAAACTGGCCCTGCGCCAAGCCAGGGCCGCGGTGGCCGATCGCGAAGAAACCCTCGCCCAGGCCCAGCGTGAAGCCAAGCGTAACCGTGGCCTCGGCAATCTGGTGCCGGCCGAGCAACTGGAAGAAAGCCAGTCGCGGGTGGCCCGCGCGCAATCGGCGCTGGCCGAGGCGTTGGTAGCGGTGGACAGTGCGCAGCTCAACCTCGATCGTTCGGTGATCCGCAGCCCGGTCGATGGTTACGTCAACGACCGCGCGCCGCGTCCGCAGGAATTCGTCACCGCCGGGCGTCCGGTGTTGTCGGTGGTCGACAGCAACTCCTTTCATATCGATGGCTATTTCGAAGAAACCAAACTCGACGGTATTCATGTCGGGCAATCGGTGGATATCCGCGTGATCGGTGACCGCGCGCGGTTGCGCGGGCATGTCGAAAGCATCGTCGCCGGTATCGAAGACCGCGACCGCACCAGCGGCAGCAACCTGCTGCCCAACGTCAATCCGGCGTTCAGTTGGGTACGTCTGGCACAGCGGATTCCGGTGCGCATCGCTTTTGATGAGGTGCCGGCCGACTTCCGCATGATCGCCGGGCGTACCGCCACCGTGTCGATCATCGACGACCAACATGAGGAGTCGCAGCCATGAGCAGGGCCTGGTTGATCGCCGGGTTGGGCGTGATGCTCTCGGCCTGTCAGATGGTCGGCCCGGATTATCAGGTGCCCGCCGACGCGGCGGTGCAGCGCAAGGACATTCAGGGTGAGCTGGCAGTCGCCGGTAAACCGGTGGTTTCGGCACCCGTCCCGGCGGACTGGTGGCGACTATATAAAGACCCGCGCCTTGATCAACTGGTGCAGCAGGCCATGGCTTCCAACACCGATTTGCGTGTAGCGGCGGCGAACCTGTCGCGGGCGCGCGCCCAGGTGGATGAAGCCGAGGCCGCTGGCGGTTGGAGTGGTGGGGTGAAAATGGGTGCGCAACGTTTGCAGGAATCCGGTCAGGCGTTCCTCCTGCCGGAAAAAGTCCCGGTGGCCAACATCGCCGATATCGGCATCAGCGCTTCGTACCAGTTCGACCTGTGGGGCACTTTGCAGCGCGGTATCGAAGCGGCGAAAGCCAATGCCGATGCGACTCAGGCTGCCGCCGACACTGCGCGTATCACCTTGGTGGCGGACGTGGTTCGTGCTTACACCCAGGTCTGCGCCGCCAATGAAGAGCGGGAAATCGCCGAGCATTCCCTCGATCTGCAGTCGCAGAGCACTACGCTGATCCAGCGTCTGCGTGATGCCGGGCGTGGTGACGAAACCCAGGTCACCCGTTCGCAGACCCAATTCAAATCCCTGCGCGCCGACTTGCCGCGTTATGAAGCGGCGCGGCAGGCCGGGCTGTTCCGTCTGTCGATGCTGCTGGCCAAACCGGTCGAGCAATTGCCGGCAGGTACGGCAAGTTGCGCCGAGTTGCCGAAGATCGCGCAACTGGTGCCGGTCGGTGACGGCGCTGCGCTGCTCAAGCGCCGCCCGGATATTCGTCAGGCCGAGCGGCGTCTTGCGGCGGCTACCGCCGGCATTGGTATCGCCACCGGCGAGCTGTACCCGGACATCAGCATCGGCGCGACCATCGGCACCGTCGGCATCATTGATGACCTTGGCGACCCGTCGACCAACCGCTGGGGCTTCGGCCCGTCGCTGAGCTGGAAAGTGCCGACCAACGGCGCCCGTGCACGCATCCGTGAAGCCGAGGCCAACACCCAGGGCGCGCTGGCACATTTCGACGGCGTGGTGCTTAACGCCATCCGCGAGACGCAGACCGGTCTGGCCCAGTACAGCGCACTGCTGCAACGCCGCGATGCGCTGGCCGAAGCCGAGCAGTCGGCCAAGCTCGCCGCCGAGCAGACGCACCGCTTCTTCCAGGCCGGCCGCGAGTCGTTCCTCGCCGACCTGCAAGCGACGCGCACCTACACCGATGTCACCGCGCAACTGGCCGCCGCCAACACTCAGGTCGCGATGAGCCAGATCGATTTGTTCCTCGCCCTGGGCGGTGGCTGGGAAAGCGGACGAACGAACACCTCGGGCGCCAGCAAACCCTGAGGCCGTTGCTATGCTTTGAAGTGTTGGAGGGGCGCCCCATGCCAAGCGCTCCTGCAATGCACATTGCTCGTGCTGGCCCAGGGGAAACAATAATGAAAAACCCTTACGCTCTCGGCTTCTGGTGCGCTCTGGTCGCACTGGTGCTGCTCTCGGCCACGTATTTCTACGGGATCATGCTGGCCCACCAGATCGATACGGCGATGATCTTCCTCGACAGCGCCGTTGCGCTGATCGCGGTGATGGCGATCGTCGTCGTCGCGTGGACCTCGATTCAGCTGCAACGGGTCAAGAAGCGCCAGCTCGAACGGGGCAAGATGCTCGTGCTGATCTGGGACACCAAAGTCGCCCTGCGCCGGGTCGAAACCGTGTTCGACCGCTACTTCTGGGGCAGCTACTGGCAGCCGGGGCGAACCTTCGCCGAAGTCATGGGCGAGCTTACCGGCACGCCGCTGGAAAAAAGCCTCGAAGCGCTGAAGAAGCAATGCCTGGAACTCGACAAGCAGATCGCCGATGAGGGTTGGCACTGGCTGAACAACGCCCGCGAGCTTTCCGACGTTGCCACGGCCATGGCCCGCGAACGCTATCAGCTGGATTTCTGCGATGTGCGAGCGGATACCACCGGCGGAGCGGTGATCGATCGGGACTTTGAAGTGCTGGTGTATACCTGGACCGCGCGGCTGAAAAGCTTTGATCATCAGCTGGATGAAATCGAGGTTCAATATTCCTGATTTGCTGTGAATCCACCGACCTCTTCGCGAGCAGGCTCGCTCCCACAGGTAAAGCACTGTCCTGGTGCGAGCGAGCCTGCTCGCGAAGAGGCCCGCAAAAACACCGAAACTCTTCGCTCCTGTCGACTGTCCATTCCCCCCATAGACACTCTTTAACCTTTAAACATTGGGCCGTCGCGCGCGCCCGGTGCTAATCTCCACCGCTTGATTGCGCACAGTCGAGCCGCGACCCGATCCCGGGTTCAAGGAAGACGACATCATCCACAGCCACGGAAACCGATCAGGTCATTCATGAATAAATCAGCAGGCGTGCTTCTCGGAATTGTTGTTGCCATCGGCGCGATCAGCGCAGGCGGGGCCTGGTACACCGGGACCAAGATCGAAGGCGTACTGAACAACGCTGTGACCAACGCCAACAAAGAGCTGCAAACCGCCATGGCCGGCTCTAACGGCACCGCGTCGCTGGAATTGGTATCGCTGGAGCGTCACACCTTCACCAGCACCGCGCACTATCGCCTCAAGGGCGAAGGCGAGATGTTCGGTGATGCGCCGGTCGAGCTGCTGTTCGTCGATCACATCGAACACGGCCCGCTGCCGTTCTCGCGGCTGGTTTCGCTGAAGTGGCTGCCGGTCATGGCCACCAGCAACTACGAGCTGGAAAAGAGCCCGTCCACGGAAAAATGGTTCGCCGCCACCAACGGCGCCGCGCCGCTCAAGGGCGTGACCAACATCGGCTACGACGAATCGACCACCAGCACTCTGAATCTGGTGCCGTTCGAAACTGCGCTGGATGAGCAATCGAGCCTGAAGTTTTCCGGGTTGAGCATGGACATCGCCGCCAGCGCCCAGGCGCAGAAGGTCAAGGCCGACGGCTACATGGACAACCTGAAACTGGTCACTGTGTCGCAAGATCAGGCGCCGGTGCAGGTCGAGCTCAACGGCCTGACCCTGGCCAGCAACCTCGCCAAGAGCAGCTACGGCTACTACACCGGGGAAAACACCCTGGAAGTGACCAGCAGCAAAACCACTTTCGGCGCCAAACCGATGGTGCTGGGCGTGAAGAACTTCGAAATGAAGAACCGCACCGAAGAAAGCGGCAGCAATGCCTCGGGGCGTGCCGACTACAAAATCGGCGAAGTGACGCTCAATGACAAGAAAGTCGGTTCGGCGGCCATGGCCATGAGCCTGAAGAATCTCGACATTCCGTCGACCATGTCGCTGATGCAGATCTACCAGACCAAGTTGCAGCCCTACGAAAAAGCTGCCGCCGAGGCTGCTGCGCAGGGTTTGCCGGCACCGGAGCTGAATCTGACTGAAGCGGAAAACGCCCAGGTCAAAGCCGATCTGCAGAAGCTGCTGGCGGCCGGTCCGCAACTGGCGCTGGAGAACCTGTCGTTCAACACCGCCAACGGTGAAAGCCGCGCCAATCTGGTGATCGACCTGACCAAGCCGCAATCGATGGACCTGCCGCCGGATCAACTGGGCAAGCAACTGATCGCATTGCTCGACCTGAACATCCAGGTGTCCAAGCCGATGCTGGTCGATCTGCTCAGCGTGCAGGCGCAACTTGATGGCCAGACTGACGCCAAAGCCATCGTCGATCAGTCCAGGGAAGCGGCGGACATGTTCGCCGGCATGGCGGTCGGCTCGCAATTGGCTGTCGCCGACGGCACCAACGTGGTGACCAAACTGCATTACGCGGCCAATCAGGTCGAATTCAACGGCCAGAAAATGACCGTCGAGCAGTTCATCGGCTTCCTGATGAGCAAGTTTGCCGGCGTCACCCAAGAGCAATAAACCCAACCGCGCGCCCCCCCAGACGCCCGGCCCCTGTGTGAACAGGTGCCGGGCGTTTTGCTGTACGGATTTTGTACAGACGGGGCCGATTCTGAACAATTATTGCGTTGTGAAAATTCGACTACGCTTGCGTGCAGACTGCCTCACCAAGCTTGGCCGAGGGCTGTCATTGTCGGCCACCGTTACGAATGGGCAAGGAGGGCATTGCGACCCGGCTGGCCATGTAAGGATGCTGACAAATGCCGCGTATTGATGGCCCTGTATTACATCGTGGTTTGCGCCCTTTGTTCCGATTCGCCCTGTGCAGCCAGTTGCTCTGGCCGCTGCTGGCATTGGCCGACACGCCCTACGACGAGATGGTGCGCGATGCCCGCGCCGGGCATTACACGCCTGCATTGACCGTGCTGCGTCAGGTGCCGCCGGGTCTGGCCAGCGACAGCCAGGTCAGCGATCACCTGCAAATCGCCAGTTGGGCCGGGCTCGATGCCGAAGTGGTCAAGGTCTATGAAACCCAGGGGCGCGACCGCGTCCTGCCGGTGCAGGCACTGACCGCCGCCGCGCGTGCCTATCGCAACCTCAAGCGCTGGGATCAGGCCATCCAGGTGTACAACAAGGCGCTGGCGCTGGAGCCGGACAACGCCGACCTGCAACTGGGCCTGGCGCTGACCCAGGCCGATTCCGGCAAACCCGATCAGGCCGTCACCCGCGCCCAGGCGCTGGTTGCCGCCAAACCCGACGATCCGTCACGCCGTCTCGCCTTGGGCTACGCACTCGGTCGCGCCGGCAAACAATACGACGCATTGTTCGAATTCGATCAGGCGTTTATCCGCGCCGGCAACAAACCGGAAGTCGCCCGCGAGTACGTGGTCGCCCTGCAACAGGCCCGTCTGCCTGAACCGGCGCTGCGTCTGGCCAGTCAACGTCCCGGCCTGATTGATCCGGTGACCTTGCGCCGCCTGGAAGGCGATCTCGCCGCCGAACGCGTGCGCCTTGCCGAACTGGCGACCCGCAGCGAAAAGGAACGCTACGTCATCGCCGATCGCGCGCTGGCCGATTACGACAAATTGCTCGCGACCTGGACGCCCGACGCGACTGCTCACGACGACGTGACGCGCTGGCGCATCGACCGCATGGGCGCGCTCAAGGCCCGGGCGCGCACCGCCGACGTCATCGCCGAATATCAAAAGCTGCAGGCCGAGGGCGTGCAGATTCCGACCTACGCCCTGCGCTGGGTTGCGGCGTCTTATCTGGATCAGCGTGAGCCTGAGATTGCTACCGATCTGTATCGCCAGGTGCTTTCGGCGCCGGATGCCGATGTCGGTGATCGCCTCGAAGACAGCACTGCGCTGTACTACTCGCTGCTGGAAAGCGACCGCGCCGATGAGGCGCGCAAGGTCGCCGAAGACGCGGCGAAAGCCCAGCGTCCGCGCGTCGAGCTCAAGGGTTTGCCGATCGGCAACCCCAACGACGAATGGATGGACGCCCAGCAACTCGCCGCCCAGGCCGGCACCTACGGTTCCGACCTGCCTCACGGCGAAGAACGCTTGCAGACGCTGGTCGATCAGGCGCCGGGCAACCTTGGCTTGCGTCTGGCCCAGGCCAATCTCTACCTCGCCCGCCAGTGGCCGCGCCGCGCGGAAAATCAGCTCAAGGAAACCGAGAGCATGGCGCCACGCGATGCCGCCCTGGAGGTCGCGCAGGCGCGCACCGCGATGGAGTTGCAGGAGTGGCGGCAGAATGATGCGCTGGTCGACGACGTCGTCGCGCGCTATCCGGACAATCGCCAGGTGCAGCGTCTGGCTCGCGAACGCGAAGTCCATGACATGGCCGAACTGCGCGTCGAAGCCTACGGCGGCAAGGCCAACGGTGGCGGCAGCGGCGATGCCGGTGCGGTCAGCGGCAGCCGTGATTTCGGTATCCAGAGCACGCTTTACAGCCCACCGATCAACGAAGACTGGCGGGTGTTCGCCGGCGCCGGTTATGCCACTGGCGATTTCGCCGAAGGCACCGGCCACCATCGCTTCCAGCGTGTCGGTCTGGAGCGGCGCACCCGTGACATGACCCTCGAAGCCGAAGTGTCGAATCACGATTACGGCTTCGGTGACAAACAGGGCGCGCGCCTGGCGATTGCCCGCGACATCAACGATCACTGGCAGTACGGCGGCAGCCTCGAATACCTCTCGGCGGAAACGCCGCTGCGCGCGCTCAACAGCGACATCAAGGCCAATGGCGGCAGTGCGTTCCTGCGCTGGCGCGCCAACGAAAGCCGCGAGTGGCGCGTGTCGGTCAGCCCGTCGCACTTCAGCGATGGCAACAACCGCGTCGAAGCGTTGGTGACCGGGCGCGAGGGCATCTACACCGCGCCGAACATCCAGGTCGACGCCGGCCTGGAAGTGGGCACCAGCCACAACTCGAAATCCGACGACGTGCCGTACTTCAACCCGAAGTCGGACTTCAGCGTGATGCCGCTGGTCAACGTCAACCACGTGCTCTACCACCGCTACGAAACTTCCTGGAGCCAGCAATTCCAGGCCGGCGCCGGCACCTACAGCCAACGCGACCACGGCACCGGCGGCATGGCGTTGCTCGGTTATGGCCAACGGTACGCCTGGAACGACGTGTTCGATGTGGGCGGCATGTTCAGTGTGATCAACCGGCCTTATGACGGTGATCGGGAAACTGATCTGCGTCTGCTCGTCGACCTCACTTTCCGCTTCTAGAAGAGTTTGAAGATGCCTTTTATCTCGCGTTTCATCCTTCTGCTGGGAGCGCTGCTGATCAGCGCCTGCGCCCAGCAAGCCCCGGCCTTCGCGCCGCCCTCCGAGCGCCCGGTCGCGGCCAGTGAACAACCGTGGCCAAAAAACCATGTGCTTGGCATCGCCTACCACGATGTCGAAGACCGTGATCCTGATCAGGCCGTGGTGGCGGTGCGCACCGAGCGCATGATCGAGCAGCTCGCCTGGCTGCGCGAGAACGGCTACAAACCAGTGACCGTCGACCAGATCATGGCCGCGCGTCACGGTGGCCCGGAGCTGCCGGCGAAAGCGGTGTTGCTCAGCTTTGACGACGGTTATGCCAGCTTCTATACCCGCGTGCTGCCGGTGCTGCGCGCCTATAACTGGCACGCCTTGCTGGCGCCGGTTGGCACCTGGATCGACACGCCGCTCAATCAACCGGTGGATTTTGCCGGCACGCCGCGTAACCGTGAGAACTTCCTGACCTGGCAGCAGATCCGCGAAATTTCCAAGTCCGGGTTGGTAGAGATCGCCGCCCACACCGACGCCAACCACAAAGGCATCCTTGCCAACCCGCAGGGCAACCTGCAGCCTGCCGCCGCGACCCGGCGTTATGACCCCGTGACCAAGCGCTATGAGTCCGAAGCCGATTTCCAGGCGCGCATTCGTACCGACGTAAAGAATATTTCCGAGAAGATCCGCAAGGCCACCGGTTACAAACCACGCGTCTGGGTCTGGCCGTACGGCACCGCCGACGGTACGTCGCTGACCGTGGTTGGCGAGGAGGGCTATGAGATGGCCCTGACTCTGGACGACGGTCTCGATACGCTCGACAACCTGATGAGCGGGCCGCGCTTCCTCGTTGCCTCCGATCCTGACGGCGAGCATTTCGCCAACAGCATCGTCTCGGTACAGGCCGAAGGGCCGATGCGCGTGGTTCATGTCGATCTCGACAACGTCTACGATCCGGACCCGGCGCAGCAGGACCTCAACCTCGGCAAACTGGTGCAGCGCATGGCCGACCTGGGTGCCAGCACGGTGTTCCTGCAAGCCTTCGCCGATCCCAAGGGCGATGGTCTGGTGCATTCGTTGTACTTCCCCAACCGCCACTTGCCGGTGCGTGCCGACCTGTTCGACCGCGTCGCCTGGCAACTGCGCACCCGTGCCCATGTGAAGGTCTTTGCGTGGATGCCGGTGCTGAGTTTCGAACTCGATTCGAAGCTGCCGCGTGTAACCCGGTGGGACCCGAAAACCGCCATCACCTCGGTCGATCCGAAGCAGTACAAACGCCTGTCACCGTTCAATCCGGAAGTGCGCAAGATCATCGGTGAAATCTATGAAGACGTGGCGCGCCTGACCTCGATCGACGGCATTCTCTACCACGACGATGCTGTGCTTTCGGATTTCGAAGACGCCAGCCCGGATGCCTTGAAGGCCTACGCTGCTCAAGGTCTGCCAGGTTCGATTGCCGCGCTGCGCGACGACCCGGCGGCGATGCAACGCTGGACGCGTTTCAAGAGTCGTTACCTGATCGACTTCACCAACGAACTGACCGCCAAGGTCCGCGCAATCCGCGGGCCGCAGGTGCTGACCGCGCGCAACATCTTCGCCGAGCCGATGCTCAACCCTGAAAGCGAAGCGTGGTTCGCACAGAACCTCGATGACTTCCTCGCCACCTACGACTGGACGGCGCCAATGGCCATGCCATTGATGGAAAAACAGACGCTGGCCGAGTCCGGCCCGTGGCTGGAAGAACTGGTCGCCACGGTGAAAAAACGTCCCGGGGCACTCAACCGCACCGTGTTCGAATTGCAGGCGCGCGACTGGAACCAAAAGGATCAGGCCGACATCGATGCCGTGCATCTGGCGGACTGGATGGGCCGGCTCAAGCGTCAGGGTGCGACCAGTTTCGGTTACTACCCGGACAACTTCCTCGACAACCTGCCAGACCTGAAAACCGTAAGGCCTGCACTCTCCAACAAATGGAATCCATAACATGCTGGATAGACTGTTAGCCCTGCTTGTTCTGGCGATTGTCCTTGGCGTTCCGCTGGGGCTGATCTTCCTGGTGACCGGCCAGTTCCTGATGTCGTTCGTGTTCTTCTACCCGCTGTTCATGTCCGGGTTGTGGATCGCTGGCGGTCTGTATTTCTGGCTGCACTGGGAGCGCCACTGGCCGTGGCAGGACGACACGCTGCCGCCGCCATTGGAAGGCGAACCACTGATTTCGATCCTGATCCCTTGCTACAACGAAGGCGATAACGCTGCCGATACGATTCACGCGGCACTGGCTCAGCATTACCCGAATATCGAAGTCATCGCGATCAACGACGGCTCCAAGGACAACACTGCCGAGGTCCTCGACGCACTGGCCAAGGAAGATCCGCGTTTGCGGGTCCTGCATCTGGCGGAAAACCAGGGCAAGGCTGTAGCTCTGCGCATGGGCGCGATCGCTGCGCGCAGTGAGTATCTGGTGTGCATCGATGGCGATGCACTGCTGGCGCCGAACACGGCGGCTTATCTGGTGGCGCCGATGCTGGATAACGCGCGCCTTGGCGCAGTGACCGGCAACCCGCGCATCCGCACACGTTCAACCTTGATCGGGCGGGTGCAGGTGGGCGAGTTCTCCTCGATCATCGGTCTGATCAAACGTACGCAACGGGTGTTCGGGCGTATCTTTACCGTCTCCGGCGTGATCGTCGCGTTCCGCCGCACCGCGCTGAACCGGGTCGGCTACTGGAGCCCGGACATGATCACCGAAGACATCGACATCAGCTGGAAGCTGCAACTGGATCACTGGAGCATCTTCTACGAACCGCGCGCGCTGTGCTGGATCCTCATGCCGGAAACCCTCGGCGGCCTGTGGAAGCAGCGTCTGCGCTGGGCTCAGGGTGGCGCCGAAGTGCTGTTCAAGAACATTCGCGGCATCTGGCAGTACCGCCATCGCTACCTGTGGCCGCTGCTGTTCGAATACTGCCTGTCCACCGGTTGGGCCTTCACCTTTCTGCTGTCGGTGATTTTCTGGGGCATGGGCAAGTTCATGGTCATGCCCGACGCGATCGCCGTGGATCACCTGATGCCGCCGGCCTTCACCGGCCTGTTGCTGGCGTTTGTCTGCCTGGTGCAGTTCGCCGTCAGCATCATCATTGACCGGCGCTATGAGCCGGGTCTGGGCAAGACCATGTTCTGGGTGGTCTGGTATCCGTTGGTGTTCTGGCTCGTCAGTCTGCTGACCACCCTGGTCAGTTTCCCCAAGGTGTTGTTCAGCCAACACAAAAAACGCGCGCGCTGGGTCAGTCCTGATCGGGGCATCCGCCCGCTGGGCGACGACCAGGAGGAAGTGATCAAATGAAAATTATCCGGACTCGCCAACGGCCCTTTCTGGTGGTGATCGACGTCATCCTCACGATGCTGGCCTGGGTTGGCCTGCTGTTCCTGCTGGTACGCGGGCTATGGCCATTGATCGAAACCACCGGCGGCCCGCGCATCGAGAACTCGGCATTCGATGCCTTGGGCACTTTGCAGGTTTATATGTGGGTGGCGCTGGTCAACGCAGTGATCCTGATCGGTTGGGCGCGTTACCAGCAACGCAAAAGCCGCAGCTTCGCCCAGCGCCGTCTGCCTTCGCCGGTGATTGGTGATGAAGGGCTGAGCAAAAGCTTCAAGCTGTGCGACGAGCGTTTCCAGAAACTCCGCACGCCCGGGGTGATGACCATCCACAACGATCAGGACGGTGATATCAGCCACGTGGAAACGCATTTCTGGCCGCTTCAGCAGCAGGCCTTGCCGGCGCCGCTGGAGCAACAGCGGGTGATCTTTCTGCATGCCGAAGAAGATGGCAATCGCGAGCCGGTTAACCGTCTGACCTGACCTCCACTGTAGGAGCTGCCGAAGGCTGCGATCTTTTGATTTTGCTTATGTAAAAACAAGATCAAGAGATCGCAGCCTCGTTGCACTCGTCAGCTCCTACAGGACCGGTGTCAGACCTGAATCAGCGTCCACGCCTCTTTCATCCGCAACGGCTGCTTCATCCGCTCAGCGAGCAGCGCCATTGCGCGTTGCTTGTCGCAGGCCACCGCCGCAACAACCAGGCCGTCTTTTGCGAACAGACCAATGAATGGCGGCTTCTGCGGCTCGCCGCTGAACTCGACCTCGTCCCATTCCTGCGCGTGACCGAGATAGTCGTAGTTCTTGCCAAAGTGGTAGGTCCAGAAAAACGGCACATCCAGATAATGTTCCTCGCCACCGAGCATGTTGGCCGCAGCGATGCGCGCGTGTTGCTGGGCCAGGCGCCAATGCTCAATGCGGGTTGGCTGGCCGTTCAACGGAAACGTGGCGATATCGCCGATGGCCCACAAGCCATCAGTGACGCGCATGCCGTCATCGACGCGCAATGACTGATCGTCTTCCCTGGGCAATGAGTCGAAAGGCTCAGTGGCCGGGTGAACACCGACGCCGGCGAGAACCAGATCTGCCGCCAACCGCAGACCATTGTCGAGCAGCACGCCCTCGACCTTGTCTTCGCCCAGTATCTGCGTGGCCTCGTGTTCGCTGATGAACTTCACCCCGTGCTCTTCGTGCAGGGCGCGAATCGCCTTGCCCACAGCGTCGCCGAATTGCTTGGCGAACGGGATTGCGTGGCGAGCGAGAACTGTGACATCGAGGCCGTACTCGCGCAGGGCGGATGCGCATTCAAGGGCGATGAAACTGTCGCCGATGATCACCGCGCGCTGACCCGGTTGAGCGGCGTTGATGATCTGTTCAGCCTGGACTTTCGAGTGCAGGACGAAGACGTTGGTCAGCTCGGCGCCCGGCAGTTTCAGCGGGTTGGGTGCACCGCCAGTGGCGAGTACAGCGGCGTCGTAGCGCAGGATGCCGTCGTTGTGCAGATGAAGCGTTTTGCCTGGCGCGTCGAGTGAAGTCACGTCGCCTTGCACGCGCTCAATCCGTTGCGCTTGATAGAACGCTTCATCGCGCAGCGGCGGGACTTCTTTCGGCGACATCTCCCCGGCGAGGACAAATTTGCTCAACACCGTGCGGTCGTAGCCGGCATCCGGTTCGCCATCGACCAGCACAATGCGCCCGCCAAAACCCTTCTCCCGCAGGGCCGCCGCGCAAGCCGTGCCCGCCGCCCCGGCGCCGACCACCACGAACGTTCTTGGATCGTCGGCGGGCGGGGTGTGCGGATCCGGCAGGGGCTGGTCATCGACCCACACTTCATCGCCGCGCAGCTCCAGCGGATAGCGTTTGAGACTGTCCAGCGATGGCGGCTCGCACAGGCCGCCGTCCTCGGCCCGGTACGCGGCTTTGTGCCACGGGCAGATCAACCTGCCGTGACACAACGCACCCTCGGCCAGCGGCGCACCGGCGTGTGGACACAGGCCCTGAAACGCTCGCAATTCTCCGTTGACACGCAGCAGGACGATCTTGCAGTCGCCGATTTCGACTTGCAGGCCACGGTCTTGCGGGACATCGGCGAAACGGGCGACACGGTGCAGGGACATTTTCGGCTTCCTCGCAGGCATTTCTCTTGTGAGTTGGCGGCGCCGCGCGAGGTTCAGCCATTTGCTACTGCCAAGGCACGAACGGTACAGCTATAGTTTGCGGGCCGACGACGGCCTCATTGCACAAGGTGCTCCCGGAATGACCCGATTGACCTCTCTCAACCCATGGCTGGCGGCCATCGCCGTGACCCTTTGCGTGCAGTTCCCGGCACAGGCCCAGGAGCGCTTCACCCTGAGCATCCCCGGCGTGTCGGATAACCGTCTGTTCACCTCGGCAGCGGCAAGTGACGCACCCGGTTGCGGCGGCAAGAACCAGTCGCCGGCGCTGAGCTGGAACGCCGGCCCGGCCGGAACCCAGAGCTACGCCATCGTCATGCACGACCCGGACGGCCAGAAAGGCTTGGGCGTGGATCACTGGATTCACTACGGCATCAAACCCACCACCCACCAGATCGCGGCCGGCGTAGGTGCCAAATCCGCGCTCGAAGGTGTCGGCGGCACCAACAGCAAAGGCAACACCCATTACATGGGCCCATGCCCGCCAGTGGGTGACAGCGCGCACCACTACATCATCCAGATCTACGCCCTCGACCTCGCCCCGGACGCCCTGCCGGCTGGCCTGACCCGCGCCGAGCTGATGGAAAAAATCAAGGGCCATGTGCTGCGCAACAGCAGCGCGGTGCGGCGTTATCACCGCTGAGGCTCGGCCGCTCACGGGCGGCTGACTGCCCTGATTCCCCAGCCATTTGGCATTGCCCCGCGAAAACGCGCACTATCGAGCCATTGCCAATGCGCTGGAGGACACCGTGGCAGCAAAAATCGACCGCATCGCCCAGCTACTCAACTGCCCGGAAAAGGGCGAACAAATGCGGCGTGCAGTAACCGAGACACGTAAGGAATTTCTGCTGAATCAGCCGGAAGAAGACCTCGTTGAAGAAGACGAGGTGTTTGACGAGGTTGAGGAGGAGGGAGATGACGACGATGAATATGACGAGTTTGACTGGACGACGGAGTGACGGCCTTCCAGCGATCTTGTCATCGCCCACAAAAAAGCCCCGGACCATCACAGTCCGGGGCTTTCTCGTTTGATTCATGGTGCACCAGGCGGGATTCGAACCCACGACCCCTGCCTTCGGAGGGCAGTACTCTATCCAGCTGAGCTACTGGTGCAGCGGGCGACATCATACCTAGGTCGGCTCGGGGCGTCCATGCCGGGTTTGGCGGGTTTTGTCAGTGTGCGTGTCGGCGCGAAATCGCTGCATTCCTTAAAGCGGTAACGTCCTGCAAAACCCTCGCTTGGCGCTTTGCCGGGGTTGATCTAAGGTTTTTCCTGCGGCGCGGATTTTCTGTACGTTGATCTGAAAATCGGCATTTTTGTTCTTTTTTTCGAACGACCTATTGTCCTTTACCCCCTTTGAACCTACGATCCGTTTGAGATTTCAAACGCTCGTTGACGGGATGTTGCAGCGCAAGTGCGCCCGGTCGTGCACTGTCGATGCGCCACAATCCGCTCACTGATTTCCCTGACGGCAGCCTTGCGAGGCGCCTTTCTACAATCATAATTTGCTCCGCGCAGGCCGCGGTGCTGTTAAGGAAAGCCGACATGCAGCTTAAAGACACCCAGTTGTTCCGCCAGCAAGCCTTCATCGATGGCGCTTGGGTCGATGCCGACAACGGTCAGACGATCAAGGTCAACAACCCGGCAACCGGCGAAATCCTCGGCACCGCGCCGAAGATGGGCGCCGCTGAAACCCGCCGTGCCATTGAAGCCGCTGACAAAGCGCTGCCGGCCTGGCGTGCACTGACCGCCAAGGAGCGTGCCGGCAAGCTGCGTCGCTGGTTCGAACTGATGATCGAGAACCAGGACGACCTCGCGCGCCTGATGACCCTCGAGCAGGGCAAGCCGCTGGCCGAAGCCAAGGGCGAAATCGTTTACGCCGCATCGTTCATCGAGTGGTTCGCCGAAGAAGCCAAGCGCATCTACGGTGACGTGATTCCAGGCCATCAGCCGGACAAGCGCCTGATCGTGATCAAGCAACCGATCGGCGTCACCGCCGCGATCACCCCGTGGAACTTCCCGGCGGCGATGATCACCCGTAAAGCCGGGCCGGCGCTGGCTGCCGGTTGCACCATGGTGCTCAAGCCAGCATCGCAAACTCCATTTTCCGCTTTCGCCCTGGCCGAACTGGCTCAGCGTGCAGGCATTCCGGCGGGCGTGTTCAGCGTGGTCTCCGGCAGCGCCGGCGACATCGGCAGCGAGCTGACCAGCAACCCGATCGTGCGCAAGCTGTCCTTCACCGGCTCGACCGAGATCGGTCGCCAGTTGATGGCCGAATGCGCCAAGGACATCAAGAAAGTCTCGCTGGAACTGGGCGGCAACGCGCCGTTCATCGTGTTCGACGACGCCGATCTGGATAAGGCCGTCGAAGGCGCGATCATTTCCAAGTACCGCAACAACGGTCAGACCTGCGTCTGCGCCAACCGTCTTTACATTCAGGACGCGGTCTACGATGCGTTCGCCGAGAAGCTGAAAGTGGCAGTGGCCAAACTGAAGATCGGCAACGGTCTGGAAGACGGCACCACTACCGGCCCGCTGATCGACGAAAAAGCCGTGGCCAAGGTTCAGGAACACATCGCTGACGCCGTGAGCAAAGGCGCCACCGTACTGGCTGGCGGCAAGGCGATGGAAGGCAACTTCTTCGAGCCGACCATCCTCACCAACGTGCCGAAAAACGCGGCCGTGGCCAAGGAAGAAACCTTCGGTCCGCTGGCGCCGCTGTTCCGCTTCAAAGACGAAGCCGAAGTAATCGCGATGTCCAATGACACCGAATTCGGTCTGGCCTCGTATTTCTATGCGCGCGACCTCGGCCGTGTATTTCGTGTCGCCGAAGCGCTGGAATACGGCATGGTCGGCGTCAACACTGGGCTGATCTCCAACGAAGTCGCGCCGTTTGGCGGCATCAAGGCTTCGGGCCTGGGTCGTGAAGGCTCCAAGTACGGCATCGAAGACTACCTGGAAATCAAATACCTCTGCCTGGGCATCTAAGCCGGGAAAGGGATCGCTGTAAACGCAAAGGGCACGAGAGCGCTGTCCCTTTGCGTCGTTTCAAACAGGAATTTTCTCTGCGGCCGGGAACGCCGTGGCAGTCGATCATCGCATGCTGCCACCGCCGATTCCTCCCGCTTCATCCTTGAACCACGCCGCCCGATGAGCGGCGAATGAGGACTGTAATGAGCAAGACTAACGCTGAACTGATGGCCCGCCGCACCAATGCCGTACCTCGTGGTGTCGGCCAGATTCACCCGATCTTCGCCGAGTCGGCAAAGAACGCCACCGTGACCGACGTTGAAGGTCGTGAGTTCATCGACTTCGCCGGCGGTATCGCTGTACTGAACACCGGCCACGTGCACCCGAAAATCATCGCTGCCGTGACCGAACAGCTGAACAAGCTGACCCACACCTGCTTCCAGGTGTTGGCCTACGAGCCGTACGTTGAGCTGTGCGAAAAAATCAACGCCAAGGTGCCGGGTGATTTCGCCAAGAAAACCCTGCTGGTCACCACCGGTTCCGAAGCAGTGGAAAACGCTGTGAAGATCGCCCGTGCCGCCACTGGCCGCGCTGGCGTGATCGCTTTCACCGGCGCTTACCACGGTCGCACCATGATGACCCTCGGCCTGACCGGCAAAGTCGTGCCTTATTCGGCTGGCATGGGCCTGATGCCAGGCGGCATCTTCCGTGCGCTGTACCCGAATGAACTGCATGGCGTGAGCATCGACGATTCGATCGCTTCCATCGAACGCATCTTCAAGAACGACGCCGAGCCGAAAGACATCGCGGCGATCATCATCGAGCCGGTGCAGGGCGAAGGTGGTTTCTACGTCGCGCCGAAGGAGTTCATGAAGCGTCTGCGCGCGCTGTGCGACCAGCACGGCATCCTGTTGATCGCTGACGAAGTGCAGACTGGTGCTGGCCGTACCGGCACCTTCTTCGCCATGGAACAGATGGGTGTTGCTGCCGACCTGACCACTTTCGCCAAATCCATCGCTGGCGGCTTCCCGCTGGCCGGCGTGTGCGGCAAGGCCGAGTACATGGACGCCATTGCTCCGGGCGGTCTGGGCGGCACCTACGCGGGTAGCCCGATCGCTTGCGCCGCTGCGCTGGCAGTGATGGAAGTATTTGAAGAAGAGCAACTGCTGGACCGCTGCAAGGCTGTCGGCGAGCGTCTGGTCACTGGCCTGAAGGCCATTCAGGCCAAGTACCCGGTGATCGGTGAAGTGCGTGCGTTGGGCGCGATGATCGCGGTCGAGCTGTTTGAAAACGGCGACAGCCACAAGCCAAACCCGACCGCCGTGGCCGCTGTGGTGGCCAAGGCGCGTGACAAGGGCCTGATCCTGCTGTCCTGCGGCACGTACGGTAACGTGCTGCGCGTGCTGGTCCCGCTGACTTCGCCGGACGAGCAACTGGACAAAGGCCTGGCGATCATCGAAGAGTGCTTCTCTGAACTCTGATCCATTGCTGTGACCTGCTCGACAAAAACCCGCTTCGGCGGGTTTTTTTATGCCTGTAGAAACACATCGAACCTGTTTGCGCTGTATCGAATCGCCAGCATTGGCTAAGGTTCAGGCATTGCAAGGAGAGCGCGCATGACTGCCGTTGATTTACCCGCCGTACCCCGAGTGCTGATTGCCGAGGCCGATCCCTGGTCCCGCGACCTGCTCAAACAAGTGCTGCTCAACGTGCGCTGCGATGCGCGTCTGGATCTGTGTGCCGATGGCCAGCAAGCACTTTCATTGCTCAGCGAGGTGCCCTATGACCTGGCCATCGTTGACTGGGAATTGCCTGGCATCGATGGATTACATGTGTTGCGCAGTGTGCGTCAGCGCAAACGCAATCCGCCGTTGCCGTTCATTTTGATGAGCAGCCGTAACGACAGCGCCAGCGTGCGCGAAGCGATTCCGCTGGCGCCGACGGCGTACCTGACCAAACCGTTGAACATGGAAGGCCTGACCGAGCGCTTGCAGGGCTTGCTGCTTAACGCCGGCGAAGCCGTGGTCTGCGAAGTGCCGGCATTGGCGCCGGGCATGACCCTGTCGGTGTTTCTCGAGCGGCGTCGCGAGCAGGCCGATGGCGCGCCGTTGATGACTGATGTGCAAGTGGCCGTCAAGCGCAGCCTCAATCCCGAGGGGCTGGACCTGAAGCTGCTGGAGCAGGAAGTGCGCACCGATCCGCAAATTACTGCCGTGCTGATTGCGGCAGCCAACAGCGCCGCGCAGCATCACGGCGCGCCGGTGCAAACCCTCGCTCAGGCACTGCATCGACTCGGCACCGGGCAAAGCATGAACCTGATCCTCGGGCTGGCGCTCAAACGCAGCGCGCGGCTCAGCGATCCATGCCTGGCGGATTATGCTGAGCGCTACTGGGGGTTATCACTGCACACGGCGGAATACGCGCGTACGCTGGCGCGCCTGCTCGATCTGGATCAGGAGCGCTGCTATTGCGCGGGCATGCTGCATCGGCTCGGTGATCTGGCGCTGCTGCGCTGCCTGCAGGAATGGCAGCAGGCCGGCGGCGAGCTGGACGAGCTGGAGGAGGTCGGTGAAGCGCTGGTGAAGTTTGGCGCGTCTTATGGCTCGGCGTTGCGCACCCGCTGGCGTCTGCCGCTGGAGCTGCGCGAGTTGATCGCTTCGGTCTACCAGTTGGGCGGCGGCGTGTATTCCCGCGAGGCATTGGTGATGAACATGGCAGCGCAGATGGCGCGGCTGACCGAGCATGAAGGCGTTGAGGAACTGGCGAAGAGCCGGACCGCGCGGTTGCTCAAGATCGGGCTGCCGGAGTTGCTGCGGATGCGCAAATGACAGATCACCACATTCCAATGTGGGAGCGAGCCTGCTCGCGAACGCGGTGTGTCATTCAGCTTTGAGTTCACTGACAAAACGCTTTCGCGAGCAGGCTCGCTCCCACAGGTACAGCACCAGGCGTGGAAACCGGGATCAGGCCGCAATGATCCTGTTCTTGCCCTGCCGTTTCGCCTCGTACATCGCCGCATCCGCGCGGGCAAACAGGCTGTCGAGGTTCTTGTCTTCGTCGGTGAGGTTGGTCAGGCCCTGGCTCACGGTGATGCTGAATGCTTGCCCGTCGTGGTTGAAGCGCAGTCGCTGGATCTCCTGCTGCAGGCGCTCCGCTACTTGCACGGCCATTTCCGGTGCACAGCCGGGGAACACCGCGGCGAATTCCTCACCGCCAATCCGTCCGAACAGGTCGCCACGGCGCAACGATCCGCGTCCACACTCGGCGATCCGTTGCAGTACGTTGTCGCCTTCCGGGTGGCCGTAGCTATCGTTAATCACTTTGAAGTCATCGATGTCCAGCAGCAGGAAGGCCAGCGGTGTGCCTTGGCGGCGCGCCTCGGCAAACTCGCGGTGGGCGCATTCGAAGAAGTGGCGGCGGTTGCTGCTTTGCGTCAGCACATCGGTGGTGGCCAAGCGTTGCAGCTCGGTTTCCATGTGCTTTTTGTCGGTGATGTCTTCGGCGATGCCGACGATGATCACCGGCTGTCCGGGCTCGTCCTGGCGATTGATAAAGCATTTGTCGCTAAGCCAGCGCACCTGGCCATCGGCGGCGATGATGCGGTACTCGCGATCTTCCACCGCACCTCGGTGCAGGACTTCGGCCAGGCTTTGTTCGGCGTATTCCAGATCATCGGGGTAAATGCTGTCGCGCCACTGGTTGTAGTCAGCCAACAACAGCGCGGCGGAACGGCCAAAAATCCGTTCGTACGCCGGGCTGACGTACAGCACCTGCCGGGTTTCCCAGTTGAAAGCCCACAGCACGGCGTTGACGCTGACCAGCAGCGAACTGATCAATTGTTCGCGCTCGCTCAGGCGCGCGACTTCGCCTTGCGCATGCATCAGCGCCATCAGCGTTTGCGCGGCCTCGGGCCATTGGGTGAAGGATGTGTCTTTCTGGTTGTTGTTGACCATCGGCACAAATCTCAAAGGGCGCGCCGCAATGTCGACGACGGCCACAGGACAACCCGCCGGGATGGCGAAGTGTCATTGAGATAGGGGATTTTCGGCGAAGTTCCCGGCCATTACCGAGTCCCGCCGGGCGGCGAGGTGTAGGCGCCGACGAGTGCAACGAAGCTGCGATCTCTTGATCCTTCGAATCAGAAGATCGCAGCCAATGCCGGGTCAGACAGCTGCTGGACGCAGCGAGTAAGTTTTCAGCTGATCGGCAAAATCGCGCAACGACTGGATACCACTGGCCTCGGCCTCGTGAATCCATTCCTTGATGGCGGCGAGCATGTCGTGGCCATTGGAGCTGGTCTTGACCCAGATCTGCTGCAGGGCCAAGCGTTTTTCGTAAATGACTTTCAGCGCCTGGCTGTGTTCGAGCATGGTTTGGATGCGCAAGTGATGACGGTCTTCCAGCAGGCTGGTTTCGCGCGACAGCAGGCGTTTGGCCCGGTGGAACTGGTGGCGCACCGAATGATCGACCTTGGCCAGCTCTTGCTTGACCAGCGGGCCGATCACCAATTTGCGGTACTGGGCCATGATCTGGAAGCGGTTGTTGAGGATCGCCATGGCGGTGTCCATGTCCAGGCTGCCCTTGCCTTCGACGCGGTGGGCAATCGGTGCGACCCGCTGCACCTTGGCCAGACGCAGGAAGCAGAAGACCTTGATCCACGCCCAGCCGAGGTCAAATTCCCATTTCTTGACCGACAGCTTGGCCGAGTTGGGGTAGGTGTGGTGGTTGTTGTGCAGCTCTTCACCGCCGATCAGGATGCCCCACGGCACCAGATTGGTCGCCGCGTCACGGCATTCGAAATTGCGATAGCCGACGGCATGGCCCAGACCGTTGATCACGCCAGCGGCCCACACCGGAATCCACATCATCTGGATCGCCCAGATAGTGATGCCGATGGTGCCGAACAGCAGCAGGTCGATCACACCCATGATCGCTACGCCCAGCAGCGGATAGCGGCTGTAGAGGTTGCGTTCGATCCAGTCTTCCGGGCAGTTCTTGCCGTAGATGCGCAGGGTTTCCGGGTTCTGCGCTTCGCTGCGGTACAGCTCGGCACCGGTGCGCAGCACCGTGGACAGACCCTTGATGACCGGGCTGTGCGGGTCATCTTCGGTTTCGCATTTGGCGTGGTGTTTGCGGTGGATGGCGGTCCACTCGCGGGTATTCTGCGCCGTGGTCAGCCACAGCCAGAAACGGAAGAAGTGCTTGAGACCCGCATTCAGCTCGAGTGAGCGATGGGCCGAGTAACGGTGCAGATAGACCGTGACGGCGACAATCGTCACATGGGTCATCAGCAGGGTGACCGCGACCAGTGACCAGGCCGACAAGCCAAGAAAACCTTCGTACCACATAGGCTATAGGGCCCTCGATAAAGATAAAAACAGCCGTTGCATTATCACTAAGCACACAGATAAAACCAGTCGCCCTTTCAGATAAGAAGTCGCTGAATGTTTCTTCACCTATAATTCCAACCTTTTTGTAGGGACATGGACGACCGAATGTCTGCGACTTACCGCGATGCCTTGCGTGCAGCGCTGCTCTACCTGGTACTGGCCGCCGTATGGCTGCAGGTTTCTGATCATTTATTAAGCAAGTTCTTCGATGACTCCAATGAGCTGGCCCACTGGCAACTGATCAACGGTTATTTGCTGGCAGCCGTCAGCGCCGCGCTGATTTTTCTCGCGCGGGCGCGGCTGGGTCGGTTTCTCGGCATCGGCGCGCGCTTGCGCGAGCGCCACATCGACCGTGAGCGCCTGCGTCAAGCGGCCGCCGTGTTCGATTGCACTCGCGAAGGTGTGCTGGTTACCGACCATCGAGGGCTGATCGTCCACGTCAACCGTGCTTTCATCGAGATCACCGGTTATCGGCGCGATGAGGTGATTGGCCAGCAGCCGAGTCTGTTCAAGTCCGGCCATCATCCGTCGGGCTTCTATCAGGCGATGTTCGCCGCTCTCGAGGCTGAAGGTGAATGGAGCGGCGAGATCTGGAACCGGCGCAAGACCGGCGAGATTTACCCACAGTGGCAAACCATCCGGGTGATTCACGATGATTTCGGCCGCCTCAGCCATTACGTGGCGGTGTTCTCCGATATCAGTGCGATCAAGGATTCCGAGTCCGAGCTCAAACACCTGGCGCATCACGATCCGTTGACCGATCTGCCCAATCGCCTGCTGTTCAGCGACCGCGCCGAACAGGCGCTGGCGTCGGCGCAGACACACAAGCGTGGCTGTGCACTGCTGATGCTCGATCTGGATCACTTCAAGCTGATCAACGACAGCCTCGGGCATAACGTCGGTGATCGGTTGCTCAAAGCGCTGGCGACGCGCTTGCAGGCGTTGTTCGGCCCCGGCATCACCCTCGCGCGGCTGGGTGGAGACGAGTTCGCGGTGCTTGCGGAAAGTTGTCCACAGCCTGCGCAGGCGGCGGCATTGGCGCAACGAATTCTGGACACGTTAAAGGAGCCGCTGCTGGTAGATGGGAATCAACTGTTCATCAACGCGAGCATCGGCATCAGCCTGTATCCCAGCGATGCCCTCAGCGCCGAGCAGTTGTTACGCAACGCCGACAGTGCGCTGTTCAAGGCCAAAAGCAGCGGGCGCAACGGTTACGCGCTGTACACCGAAGAGCTGACCGCCCACGCCCAGCAACGGGTCGAAATCGCCTTCGAGCTTCGCCGTGCACTGGAGCAGGAGGAGTTGCGCGTCTACTACCAACCGGTGCATGACCTGCAAAGCAGCCGTCTGATTGGCGTCGAGGCACTGGTGCGTTGGCAGCATCCGCAGCGCGGCCTGGTGTCGCCGGCGGAATTCATTCCGATTGCCGAGCGCACCGGGCTGATCGCCGACATCGATGCCTGGGTTATGCAGCAGGCCTGCCGGCAGATGTGCCAATGGCAGCAGCGCGGCGTGGTGCTGTCGTTCGTCGCGGTGAATGTCTCGTCACGGCTGTTTGCCCGGCGTGAGCTTTACCAGCAGGTAGCGCAGGTGCTCCACGACACGGGGCTGGATCCGGTCTATCTGGAACTGGAAGTCACCGAAAGCGCGGTGATGGACGATCCGGAAGTGGCGCTGGAACAGATGCATCGCTTGCGCGAGCTGGGTGTGCGCCTGGCCATTGATGATTTCGGCACCGGCTATTCGTCGCTGCTGCGGCTCAAGCGTCTTCCGGTGCAGAAACTCAAGATCGATCAGGGCTTCGTCGCAGGGTTGCCGTGGGATGAGGATGACGTGGCGATTGTCCGGGTGATCATCGCGCTGGCGCGGAGCATGGGCATGCAGGTCCATGCCGAAGGGATCGAACAGGTTGAGCAGGCAGCGTTTTTGCTCCAGCAGGCGTGTGATCTGGGGCAGGGGTATTGGTTTGGGCGGCCTATTCCTGCGGCGGAAATTGATTGGGAACGTGCTCCACTGATTGGTTAAAGATCAAAAGATCGCAGCCTTCGGCAGCTCCTACGGGAACCGGTGCAGGAGCTGCCGAAGGCTGCGATCTTTTGCTTTTACAGGCTGCAACCCCTTGTGAGGGCAGATAAACAATTCTGGTTATATAAACATTCTTAAATAGTCTTTTTAAGAATATCCGTCGCTCTCTTATATTGCTCCCACGCCGAACGCAGTGCCGCCCACTGCCAGGCAAATCCCCTTCAAAGGAGCAGCACCATGAGCGCATCCCTTCGCAGCGTTGACGGTCAGGACGAAAGCACCATCTTGCGTGAAATCCAGAGCGCCCTGCGCGATCTGCGGTTCGGCGCGGTGGAGATCACTGTGCACAACGCACAGGTCGTACAGATCGAACGCAAAGAGAAATTCCGTCTGCAGCAACCCGGTAAACAACCGGGCTGAAATCAAAAGATCGCAGCCTGCGGCGGCTCCTACAGGGGGCTGTGTGCAAGAGCTGGCGAAGGCGGCGATCTTTGAAACGGGACCGATTCCAGCAATACATAAAAAAAGCCACCACCAAGAATTCCAGGAGCTTTCACCATGTCGTCGATTCGCCGTTACGCCTTGGCCGCGCTGGCCAGTGCCGTGTTTGCCGGTTCCGCCGTTGCCAAGGATTACGAACTGCTCAACGTGTCGTATGACCCGACGCGCGAGCTGTATCAGGAATACAACGCCGAATTCATCAAATTCTGGCAGCAGGATCATGCCGGCGACACGGTGAAAATCCAGCAGTCCCATGGCGGTTCGGGCAAGCAGGGTCGTGCGGTGATCGACGGTCTGCGTGCTGACGTGGTGACCCTGGCCCTGGCTGGCGACATCGATGAAATCGCCAAGCTCGGCAAGAGCCTGCCCGCCGACTGGCAGAAGCGTCTGCCGGAAGCGAGCACGCCGTACACCTCGACCATCGTCTTCCTGGTGCGCAAGGGCAACCCGAAAGGCATCAAGGACTGGGGCGATCTGGTCAAGAACGATGTCTCGGTGATCACCCCTAACCCGAAAACCTCGGGCGGTGCGCGCTGGAACTTCCTCGCGGCGTGGGCCTATGGTCTGAAAGCCAACGGCGGTGATGAAGGCAAGGCCAAGGAATACGTGCAAACCCTGTTCAAGCACGTGCCGATCCTCGACACCGGCGCCCGCGGTTCGACCATCACCTTCGTCAACAACGGTCAGGGCGACGTGTTGCTGGCCTGGGAAAACGAAGCGTTCCTGGCGCTGAAAGAAGATGGCGGCGCAGACAAGTTCGATATCGTCGTGCCGTCGCTGTCGATCCTCGCCGAACCGCCAGTGGCCGTGGTCGACAAGAACGCCGAGAAGAAGGGCAACGCGCAGATCGCTGAGGCCTACCTCAAGCACCTGTACAGCCCGGCCGGCCAGGAAATCGCCGCAAAAAACTTCTATCGTCCACGTGACAAGGACGTAGCGGCCAAGTACGCCCAGCAGTTCCCGAAACTGGAACTGGTGACCATCGACAAGGACTTCGGCGGCTGGAAATCCGCGCAGCCGAAATTCTTCAACGACGGCGGCGTGTTCGACCAGATTTATCAGGCGCAGTAATCTGACCCATAACGGGCCTGAAGCTCAGGCACGAAACCATGTGGGAGCGGGCTTGCTCGCGAAGACGGTGTGTCAGACGACGGTAATGTTGAATGAACCACTCTATTCGCGAGCAAGCCCGCTCCCACATAGATGCGTTTTCAACCAGGGACTTTTATGTCGCGTCGTATCTCCCCCGTCATACCCGGCTTCGGGCTGACGCTGGGTTACACCTTGGTGTACCTCAGCCTGATTGTGCTCATCCCGCTGGCGGCGATGTTCGTCCACGCCGCCCAGCTGACCTGGGATCAGTTCTGGACGATCATTTCCGCACCGCGGGTGCTCGCGGCGTTGAAGCTGAGCTTCGGTACCGCGCTGTGTGCGGCGATCATCAACGGCATCATCGGCACGTTGCTGGCCTGGGTGCTGGTGCGCTACACCTTCCCGGGGCGCAAGGTGATCGACGCGATGATCGATCTGCCGTTCGCCCTGCCGACGGCTGTGGCCGGTATTGCGCTGACCGCGCTGTACGCGCCGGCCGGGCTGGTCGGGCAATTTGCCGCTGACCTCGGTTTCAAGATCGCCTACACCCCGCTGGGCATTACCCTGGCACTGACTTTCGTCACGCTGCCGTTCGTGGTGCGCACGGTGCAGCCGGTGCTGGCCGATATTCCCCGTGAAGTCGAAGAAGCGGCGGCGTGCCTGGGTGCGAAGCCATGGCAGGTATTTCGCCACATTCTCGTTCCGGCACTGCTGCCCGCCTGGCTGACCGGTTTTGCGCTGGCGTTCGCGCGTGGCGTCGGCGAGTACGGTTCGGTGATTTTCATTGCCGGCAACATGCCGATGAAAACCGAGATCCTGCCGCTGCTGATCATGGTCAAACTCGACCAGTACGATTACACCGGCGCTACCGCCATCGGCGTATTGATGCTGGTGGTCTCCTTCATCCTGTTGCTGCTGATCAACTTGCTGCAGCGGCGCATCGAAACCCCATAAGGAGGCGCGAACATGTCCCAATCGTCTATTGCGGCCGCGTCCTCGGCCAACGCTGCGCGGCGTGGCAGCGCCACTTCGCGCAGAGTCCTGATCGGCCTTGGCTGGCTGATCTTTTTCCTGTTTCTGCTGCTGCCGCTGTTCATCGTGGTATCGCAAGGTTTGAAGAATGGCCTCGGCGCATTCTTCACCGCGATTTTTGAACCGGACGCGCTTTCGGCATTGAAACTCACCGTCTTCGCGGTGCTGATCTCGGTGCCGTTGAACCTGGTGTTCGGCGTCAGCGCGGCGTGGTGCGTAAGCAAATACTCATTCCGTGGCAAGAGCATGCTGGTGACGTTGATCGACCTGCCGTTCTCGGTGTCGCCGGTGATCGCCGGTCTGGTCTATGTATTGATGTTCGGCGCTCAGGGCCTGTTCGGGCCGTGGTTGCAGGATCACGACATCCAGATCGTCTTCGCCCTGCCGGGCATTGTGCTGGCGACGATTTTTGTCACCGTGCCGTTCGTGGCCCGTGAACTGATTCCGCTGATGCAGGAACAAGGCACCCAGGAAGAAGAGGCCGCGCGCCTGCTCGGGGCCAACGGCTGGCAGATGTTCTGGCACGTCACCGTGCCCAACATCAAGTGGGGCCTGATTTATGGCGTGGTGCTGTGTACGGCGCGGGCCATGGGTGAGTTCGGTGCGGTGTCGGTGGTGTCCGGGCACATTCGCGGGGTGACCAACACCTTGCCGCTGCACGTCGAGATCCTCTACAACGAATACAACCACGTGGCCGCGTTCGCCGTGGCGAGCCTGTTGCTGATCCTGGCGCTCTTCATCCTGCTGCTCAAGCAGTG
Organism: Pseudomonas sp. UF-293; assembly: GCF_058245595.1. NCBI lineage: Bacteria > Pseudomonadati > Pseudomonadota > Gammaproteobacteria > Pseudomonadales > Pseudomonadaceae > Pseudomonas > Pseudomonas sp. UF-293. The sequence continues at coordinate 45,589 of NZ_JBSICA010000006.1, forward strand.
GAGCGAAAACCGTATCAACCGCCTGCGCGCCAGCGCCGCGGAGGAATAATTCATGTCGATCGAAGTGCGTAACGTCAGCAAGAATTTCAATGCGTTCAAGGCGCTGGACAACATCAGCCTGGATATCCACAGCGGTGAGCTGGTCGCGCTGCTTGGCCCGTCGGGCTGCGGCAAAACCACCTTGCTGCGGATCATTGCCGGTCTGGAAACTCCGGATCAGGGCAACATCGTTTTTCACGGCGAGGACGTTTCCGGCCACGACGTGCGTGATCGCAACGTCGGTTTCGTGTTCCAGCATTACGCCTTGTTCCGCCACATGACGGTGTTCGACAACGTCGCGTTCGGCCTGCGCATGAAACCGAAAAACCAGCGCCCGAGTGAAAGCCAGATCGCGAACAAGGTTCACGAACTGCTGAACATGGTGCAACTGGACTGGCTGTCGGATCGTTATCCGGAGCAGTTGTCCGGTGGCCAGCGTCAGCGTATTGCCTTGGCCCGTGCCTTGGCGGTGGAGCCGAAAGTGTTGCTGCTCGACGAGCCCTTCGGCGCCCTCGACGCCAAGGTGCGCAAGGAACTGCGGCGCTGGCTGGCGCGGCTGCACGAAGATATCAACCTGACTTCGGTATTCGTAACCCACGACCAGGAAGAAGCGATGGAAGTCGCCGACCGTATCGTGGTGATGAACAAGGGCGTGATTGAGCAGATCGGCTCACCGGGCGACGTTTACGAGAACCCGGCCAGCGATTTCGTTTATCACTTCCTCGGCGATTCGAACCGCCTGCTGCTGAGCGACGACAACCATGTGCTGTTCCGCCCGCATGAAGTGTCGTTGTCCAGGCATGAGCTGGAAGATCACCATGCCGCCGAGGTGCGCGATATCCGCCCGCTGGGCGCGACGACGCGGGTGACCTTGAAAGTGGAAGGGCAGACTGATCTGATCGAAGCGGAAGTGGTCAAGGATCACGACAGCCTGATCGGCCTGGCCAAGGGTGAGACCTTGTTCTTCAAGCCGAAGGTCTGGCAGAAAGTCGCCAACCTCTAAGATCAAAAGATCGCAGCCTTCGGCAGCTCCTACAGGGAAACGCATTCCAATGTAGGAGCTGCCGCAGGCTGCGATCTTTTAAGCGGCCTAAGCCGCCGCTTTGCGATTGGGATTGACCCGCACCACCCCCGCCCGCAACTCGATCTCTTGTTTCAATTCCTGCCGCAGCCCGAGCAAGAACGCCAGCTCGGCCACGACAAACAACGGCCCGACAATCAGCCCACTGATGTCATCGACAAACGCCGGTTTGCGCCCTTCATAGTGATGCCCGACAAACTGGATCACCCAACCCACCACAAACATCGCCAGGCCGCTGCTCAGCCAGATCATGGTGCTCTGCTGCGCCAGTGCATGCCCGGCCCACACCGACAGGCCCATCAGTACGGACATCAACACGCCGAGCTTCAACTCCAGGCGCAGGTAAAACCACGCCGAGGCAAGGGCCACCACAACGGCGGGAGATATCCACAACCCGCCCAGCGCCCATTGCGGCCGTGACAGCAGAACAGCCACCGCCACCACGATCAGCGGAATGCCGATAAAGTGGCTGGCGATGTTGCGCGGGTCGCGGTGGTAGGCGGCGTATTGACTGAGGTGGTCGACGAGGCTTTTCATTGTTGTTCCTCCAGTGGGGTTGAATGCATCATCCCTCGGGATCCGCGTTCGTTCTGTCGGGCAGGCGACACTCCAGGAGTGGTTATGCAAATTCGTGCACGGTTGCTTAGCGGCCAGTGGTTCAATCATCTGCCTGGGTCTTTTCAGGATAGCCTGCTGGCGATGGCCCGGGAGCGGCGGCTGACGGCGGGGCAACGACTGTTCCAGCGCGGCGATGCGCCGTGCGGTCTGTATGCAGTGCTCGATGGCGCCGTGCGCATTGGCGCGGTCAGCGAGCAGGGCAAGGAGGCCTTGCTGAGTCTGGTGGAGGCGCCGCACTGGTTCGGCGAAATCTGCCTGTTCGACGGTCAGCCACGCACCCATGACGCCTATGCAGTCGGGCCGTGTACCTTGCTGAATATTCCCCAGGCGGCGTTGCTCAAATTGCTCGACGAACAGCCGCAGTACTGGCGACATCTGGCGCTGCTGATGAGCCACAAGTTGCGCCTGGCCTTCATCAGTCTCGAACAGCTGAGCCTGCTGCCAGCTCCGGCGCGTCTGGCCCATCGCTTGCTGATGATCGCCGAAGGCTACGGCGAACTCGACGCGCCACGCCGGACGCTGCAACTGCCGCAGGAGCAATTGGCGGCGATGCTGTCGCTGTCGCGGCAGACCACCAATCAGATCCTCAAGGATCTGCAGGGGCAGGGGATTATTGGGTTGGCTTACGGCGAAATCGAAATCCTCGATGCCGCAGGATTGCGGGCCATGGCCACGATTTAACTAGCGCCATAAATCACTTGTGGGAGCGGGCTTGCTCGCGAAAGCGGTGTGTCATTCAACGATGATGTCGACTGATAAAACGCCTTCGCGAGCAGGCTCGCTCCCACAGGGAATCGGGGTCTGAATCACGAACCGCGATAGGTGGAGAAACCGTACGGGCTCAGCAGCAGCGGGATGTGGTAGTGCTGATCGGTCTGCTTGACCTGGAAGATCACCGGAATTTCCGGGAAGAATGTCTCTTGCTTGATCTTCTTGTAGTACTCGCCGGTCTTGAACACCACGCGGTATTCACCAGCTTCGAATGGCTGTTTGGCCGGGAACAGTTCGGCAATCCGCCCTTGTTCGTTAGTGGTGCCTTGAGCCAGTGGCTGCCAGTTTTCGCCGACGTGTTTTTCCAGGGTGACGTTGATGCCCGGTGACGGCAGGCCGTTTTCCAGGTTGAGCACGTGCACGCTCAGCGGATTACCGGCGGCCAGCGCCAGGCTGGAAACAGCGCTCAGGCCGAGCGCGGCGAGGGTCATGCGCAGGGTGGTCATGGTGGATCTCCTTAGTGGGAACGGGTGATGGTCAGGCCGGCTTTGTCGGCGGCGGCGCGGGCGCAGTTTTCGTCTTGCTCACCGCCGCCGGAACCGGCCACGCCCATGGCGCCGACCAGTTCGCTGCCGGCGAACAGCGGAATGCCACCGCCGAGCAAGAGCAATTCGTCGAGGGTGTTGAGGTTGGCGGTTTCCGGGTTGCTGCGGGCGCGCTCGGCGAACAGCCGCGTCGGCGTCTTGGTCGACAGCGCGGTGTAGGCCTTGCGCTGGCTGGCGGCGGTGTTGTGCGGGCCAACGCCGTCACCACGCAGAGTCACCAGCAGGTTGCCGCCACGGTCGAGCACCGACACCGTGCCGGTGCAGGAGCTCATCGCCTTGTCCGCCAGCCAGCGTGCGGTTTTCAGGTCGAGGTCGGCGTGGCGCGGCAGTTCTGGCGTGGCGCTCGCGGCGCCGCTGAGGCCGAGGATCAGGCTGGCGACAAGGTATTTGACGGTCATGTGCAGGCTCCGATGGGGTAGGTCTGCACCTTAACCGGCGCACTTCGTCAGAACCCCGTCAGGCGGATTACAAGTTTGTAATGGGCAACGGCGCCGAACACGCCTAGCCTGTGTACCTGATCAATCGAGGTGTGCCATGCGTTTGCTGGTCGTAGAAGATGAAGCCAAAACCGCCAATTTCCTCGCCAAGGGCCTGGGCGAGTCGGGTTTCGCCGTGGATGTGGCGCTCAATGGCCTCGACGGCCGCTATTTTATCGAGCAGCAGGAATACGACCTGATCATCCTTGACGTGATGCTGCCCGGCCTCAACGGCTGGCAATTGCTGCAACTGATCCGCCAGCGCGGCGCCACGCCGGTGCTGTTTCTCACCGCCAAGGACGCCATCGAAGACCGCGTCCGTGGTCTTGAGCTGGGCGCCGACGATTATCTGCTCAAGCCTTTTGCCTTCGCCGAACTGCTCGCGCGGGTGCGCACGCTGCTGCGACGAGGGCCGATGCGCGAAGCCGAGTCGTACAGCATCGCCGATCTCGAAATCGACGTGCTGCGCCGCCGGGTCAGTCGCGGCGGCCAGCGCATTGCCCTGACCAACAAGGAATTCGCTCTGTTGCAGCTGCTCGCCAGCCGCCAGGGCGAAGTGCTGTCGCGCACGCTGATCGCTTCGCAGGTGTGGAACCTGAATTTCGACAGCGACACCAACATGGTCGAAGTCGCCGTGCGTCGCCTGCGCGCCAAGGTTGATGACCCGTACATGCCGAAACTTATCCACACCGTGCGCGGCGTCGGTTATCAACTGGAAGCGCCGGACGATGTGGAGTAAGTCGATCGCCTGGCGATTGGCGCTGGCTTTCACCGTGGTATGCGCGCTGGTGCTGAGCGCAATCGGCGTGTTCCTCTACCGCTCGCTGGCCTCGGAGTTGGCCTTTCGCGACGACATGGCCCTGCTCGGGCGCCTCGAACAAGTGCGCGCCTTGCTCGCCGACAGCGACAGCCTCGACGCCCTGCAGGCACGGCCACGGTTGTATCAGAACATGCTCGGCAATCTCGACAGCCTGTTGCTGGTGCGCCGGGCCGACGGCTCCAGTGTGATCGCAATCAACCCGCGTCAGCGTGAATTGCCGGCGCTCAATGCATTACCGCGAGAACAAATGCCGCAGCGCCGCGACGTGCTCACCTGGCAGGCCAGCGACGGCGCCGAACTGGCGTTGCTGTCTGGCCAGGCGCAAGGTCCCAACGGTGAAACCCTGACAGTGATCGCCGGCAAGGTGCTCAGCGAGCGTGAGCAGATGCTCGGCAGTTATCGGCTGCGTCTGTATCTGTCTGTCGGCCTCGGCGCGGTGCTCGCGTTTGCTCTGGGCCTGCTGTTGCTGCGGCGTGGCTTGCAACCGTTGCATCAATTGAGCGAAGCCGTTCGCAGTATCGATCTGCGCAGCCTTGATCGACGCCTGCCCACCGAGGGCACGCCGAGCGAACTGCGCGAGCCGGTGCACGCGCTCAACACCATGCTCGCGCGGCTGGATGACAGCGTGCAGCGCCTGTCGCAATTCTCCGCCGACCTCGCTCACGAAATCCGCACGCCGCTGCACACCTTGCTCGCCAGCAACGGCCAGGCCCTGAACCACCCGCGCAGCACGGCTGACTATCAGGAACTGCTGGCCTCCAACATGGAAGAGTTCGAACGGCTCAAGCGCATGGCCGAGAACCTGATGTTCCTCGCCCGCGCCGAACAGGCCGAACGCGCGCTCAATCTGCACACACTGGACTTGCGTAACGTCGGCGACGAGCTCTGCGATTACTTCGAAGCCCTGGCCGATGACCGCGACCTCCAACTGCAAAATCGCATGCACGGCGAATTGCTCGCCGACCAGCAACTGCTGCAACGCGCCCTCGGCAACCTGTTGGCCAACGCGGTACGCCACGCCGACCCCGGCACCCTGATCAGTCTGCAACGCCGCGATGAACCGGATATGTGCTGGCTGCAAGTGCACAACCACGGCCCGGTCATCCCGCCTGAGCACTTGGGCAAACTGTTCGACCGCTTCTACCGCGTCGATCCCTCAAGGGCGGAGCCGGGGGATTCGGGGGGGCTGGGGTTGGCGATTGTGCAATCGATCATGCAGTTGCATGGCGGGCGGGTGCGGGTGAGTAGTGATGTGTCGGGGACGGTGTTTGAGTTGGGGTTTGAGAGGCGGTGTCAAGACGTTAGCGATGGCTGACCATCTACGCTAAGCTCATTCAATTGCATTGTTTATGATGCATTTCGATTTTTTAGGTGAATCTTGCATTGCAAGCAATGCATTTGGGGCGGTGATGGAAAAAATTGGCGAGTTGATCAGAAGCTTGCGTAAGGCCGAAAAGCTGTCCCAACAAGCTTTGGCGCAGCAATACGGAATGAGCCGCGCGACAATCTCGGGGATTGAAAACAACACAATCTCGGAAATCGGTTTGCGCAAAGTCGAAGCCATTCTTAACGGATTCGGCTACGAACTGGCCGCAATACCCCGCGCCTCTCGACGGCCGACACTCGACACGCTGCGCAAGGTGAACTTCCATGACTGAGGCATTGGACCGCTTGCAGGTCTGCGTCGGCGGCCATGAGGTTGGAAGATTGGGGCGCGGGCACGCAGGTGTCGACAGCGTGTTCAGCTATCGGGACGATGCGATTGATGAAAATGCCGTTTCGCTGACCATGCCGACACGCCTGGAAAGTTATGGTTGTGAACGCGGCATCCATCCGATATTCGAGATGAACCTGCCTGAGGGTGCGTTGCGCGATGAGTTGATACGGCGGTTCAGCAAAGCCGTGCGCGGCTTCGATGACTTCGCTTTACTAGGTATCGTCGGCCCGCATCAACTCGGGCGTCTTTCGATCGCGAGCGCATCGACAACTGATCGTCCACCTGAAACCTCGCTCGCTGAGTTATTGGTTCATGACGGTGCGCAAGGTTTGTTCGAGGATCTTTTGCAGACTTACGGGCAGTATTCCGGGGTTTCAGGCGTGCAGCCCAAAGTATTGGTGCGCGACAGTGCCGCTGCAATAGACCGACTGACGCACCGAGGCTCGACTCATCTGGTCAAAGCCTTCCGTGCCGAAGATTATCCCGAGTTGGCAACCAACGAATATTTCTGCATGCGCGCTGCGCAACTTTGTGGCCTCGACGTGCCGCATTTCGAACTCAGCGAGCATGGCAAATTTCTCGTCATCGAGCGTTTCGACTTGAGCGACACCGGATACCTCGGTTTCGAAGACTTTTGCGTGCTCAACGGCTGGCCGTCGAAGGCCAAATACGATGGCTCTTACGAAGGAGTCGCACGGCAGATCAAGGCGTTTGTTTCGCCCTCATTACTCAAGCACGCACTGGAAGCTTTCTTCAAGATTGTCGCTTTATCGGCGGCATTGAAAAACGGCGATGCCCACCTGAAAAACTTTGGCGTGCTCTATGAGGATTGTGGCGAGCACTCATTGGTCAGGCTCGCTCCGGCGTACGACATCATCACCACGTCGGTGTACATCAAGAGCGATAGCATGGCACTGCTGTTGGGCGGTTCGAAGGCGTGGCCCAAGCATAAAATGCTTACCAAGTTTGGTCGTACGGCCTGCAATCTGAGTGAAGCACGCTGCAACCAGTTACTGCATATGGTCGCGCACGGTGTGCAGGAAGCGATGGGCGAAATGGCGGAGTACAGCGCAAATCATCCTGCCTTCGCAGAGGTGGGCGCTGCAATGATCGAACAATGGTCGGCCGGTCTGGCGCGCAGCCTGCGCACCAGTTGAAACTCAGCGCAACTGATCCCGAAACTGCCCCGGCGTCATCCCTGTCCAGCGCTTGAACGCGCGGCTGAAGCTGCTGGTGTCGGCGAATCCCAGCAGATAGCTGACTTCACTCAAGGAACACTGCGGGTCACGCAGGTGCAGCAGCGCGAGGTTTTCACGGCTTTCGTTGAGCAAAGTGTCGAAGCGGCAACCTTCATCCGCCAGATGCCGCTGCAGGCTGCGCAGGCTCAGGTGCAAGGCCTGGGCGATGCGTTCGGCGCTCGGCTCGCCTTCGGGCAATTGTTCTTCAATCGCATCGCGCACCTTACGCTCCCAGGTCAGCGGCTTGAGCTGGGCGAGGGTGCGTTTGAGTACGGCTTCGTTGTGTTCGGCCAGTTCCGGGTTGGCGTCGTCGAGGTGGCTGTCGAAGTCGTTGAGGGCGAACTCCAGGCGGTCTTCGGCTGCGGCAAAACATACCGGCGCGCGGAAGACTTTGTGCCATTGCTGGGCGTCGTTCGGTTCCGGGCGGCGCAAGTACACCGCCAGCGGTGCGTAATCGCGGCCGAGGCGATTGCGGCAGGTGCGCACGTAGATCGCGGCGAAGGCGTCGATGGCTTCGAAGGCCGGCGCCGGATTGCCTGAGGGGATTTTCAGGCGAAATTGATAGCGGTCTTCGTGGCGGCTCAGCTCCAGCTCCAGCGCATCGCTGACCACCGGGTGATAACGCACGATGCGTTCGAACACCTCGCGCAAGCTGCCGCTGGCCACCAGCGCGTAACCGAGCGCGTGGAAGGTGGTCGGGCTGACGAAGCGCGACACGCGCAAGCCCAGCGCCGGGTCGCCGCTGGCCTCAATCGCGAGCGCCCACAAACGCGTGGTACCGGACAGCGGATAGCGCGCATTGGGGTCGTCCATCAGCGTTGGGTCGAGCCCGGCCTGTTGGCACAAGGCAAGGCTGTCCAGCCCCAGCGCATCGAGTTGTTTGCGCAAGGCGCGGGTCCAGCTGGCGAGGGAGGTCGGTTCCTTCATGCTGATTGGCGCGTCCGGTCAACAGGTTGGCGTTCTTGGCTAGCGCGGATCGAACCCCGGCAAGGCACGATGCATTCATCTTAGACCCGAGGATGGAAGCATGGACGGTACTTCTGCAAGCCCTGAACGACTGAATGCGGCGCAGCGCTCGGCACATATTCGCCAGGTGGTGTTGGCCAAAGGTGCGCAATTGCGTGAGCGCTACCCGATTCTTCAGCATCAGGATGCTCTGGGCGCGGGGATTCTGGCGTTAGCGCTGGCCGGGATGATCGGCTCGGCGGCGCTGTACATCACTGGCCATATGGCTTGGTGGGTGTGTCTGCTGCTCAATGCTTTTTTCGCCTCGCTGACCCACGAGCTGGAGCATGACCTGATTCACAGCATGTACTTCCGTAAACAGCGCGTGCCGCACAACCTGATGATGGCTCTGGTCTGGCTGGCGCGGCCGAGCACGATCAATCCTTGGATCCGTCGTCATCTGCACCTCAACCATCACAAGGTTTCCGGCACTGAAGCCGACATGGAAGAGCGCGCAATCACCAACGGCGAGCCGTGGGGTTTTGCGCGACTGTTGATGGTTGGCGATAACGTCATGTCGGCGTTTATCCGCCTGCTGCGCGCCAAGACCTGGGCACACAAGCTGAGCATCGGCAAACGCGTGCTCAAGGTCTATGCACCGCTGGCGCTGCTGCACTGGGGCGCGTGGTATGTGTTTCTCGGCTTTCACGCGGCCAATGGCATCGCGCAGTTGCTCGGCTCGCCAATCGAGTGGTCGGCGACCACGCTTTCGGTGATGCAGGTGATCGATATCGCCGCCGTGGTGATCATCGGCCCGAACGTGCTGCGCACTTTTTGCCTGCACTTCATCAGCTCGAACATGCATTACTACGGCGACGTCGAACCGGGCAATGTGCTGCAGCAATGCCAAGTGCTGAACCCTTGGTGGCTGTGGCCGTTGCAAGCGTTCTGCTTCAACTTCGGCAGCAGTCACGGGATTCATCACTTCGTGGTGAAGGAGCCGTTTTACATTCGTCAGATGACCGTACCGGTGGCGCACAAGGTCATGCGCGAGATGGGTGTGCGGTTCAATGATTTCGGCACGTTTGGCCGGGCGAACCGGTTTGTTCGGCAGGCTGAAGTGGTGAATGAAGAGGTGAGTACAGCCCGGGCTTAACGGGTTGTTCTCAAAGGCACCTTCACGAGCAGGCTCCCACAGTTGGAATACGGTTTCCTGTGGGCGCGAGCCTGCTCGCGAATACGATCTGTCAGACGATATCAATCCGGCTGAAACGGCGAAGCACTGAGGATCACTCCGGTCTCTTCCACATAACGTTGCCAATGCCCGATCAACGCACTGAGCTTGTCCGGCTGACTCAACGCCAGATCATGAATCTCCCCCGGATCGCTCGCCAGATCATAAAGCTGCCAGTTCGCCGGCCCCACCGGCCCGGGGATCCACACCACTTTCCACGACCCCTGGCGAATCGCCCGACGTCCGAACAATTCCCATCCTGTAACGGTGTGCTCGTCATGCACTTGCGCGGTCTCGCCGGACAAGAAGCCCAGCCATGACTTACCGCGCAGTGGCGCCACCGCTTTGCCTTTCCAATGGTTGCCCGGATGCCGCACGCCAGCCAGATCAAGGATGGTCGGGGTGATATCCATCACCGTACCGAAACCATGGCTGATCTGCCCTTTGAGCGGCAATTGCGGATAGTGCAGCAGTGCCGGCACGCGGATCCCGCCTTCAGTGGTGAAGGCTTTGAACAAGCGCGATGGCGCGGTCGCCACCTGCGCCCAGTTCGGCCCGTACCAGACGTAGGAATTGGCCCGGCCTATATTGTCGAGGCTGTTGTCGTAATGCTGATTGAGGTAGGTCATCAGCTCCGGGCCGAACTTGGGGAACGCTTCCAGCAGCGCGCCTTCGGCACCGTTGTCGGACATGAACAGGATGAAGGTGTTGTCGAGCTGTCCCTGCTGGCGCAGGTAATCGACGACCCGGCCGATGTTCCAGTCCATGCGCTCGACCATCGCCGCGTAGACCTCCATGGCCCGTGCGGAAATCTGCTTTTGTTCATCGCTCAAGGCGTCCCACTGGGCGCTGAGCTGAATCAGCGGATGCGGCTCGACGTCTGGCTCGATCAGGCCCAGCGCCTTGAGTTTTTCCAGGCGTTCGAGGCGCAGCACCTCGGGGCCGGCGTCATAGCGGCCACGGTATTTCGCGACGATATCGGCGGGCGCCTGCAGCGGCCAATGGGGCGCGGAGAAAGGCAGATAGGCGAAGAACGGCCGGGTCTGATCGCGCTCCTTGAGGTACTGCAGCAGCTTGTCGCCGAAGGCATCGGAGGAATAGAAATCCTTCGGCAACTCGTCAACAAACTGATCGTCCTCGATGTACAGCGCCGGGGTGGATTTCAGCAGGCCCGGCGTTTGCTCATCGTAGGTCGGCTCGAAACCATAGTGGTTGGCAGCGCCCGGCAACAGTGAAAACGAGCGCTCGAAACCGCGCGCATGGGGCGCCAGTTCAGCCTTCAGACCCAAGTGCCATTTGCCGCTCATCAAGGTTTGGTAGCCGGCCTCACGCAGCAGCTCAGGCAGCGCGACGACGCGGTCGTTGAGGTAGCCCTCGTAACCGGGTTTGCCAATCAGATCCGGAGTCAGCGCTTCGGCCATGGTGCCGATGCCCGCGATGTGGTGATCGGTGCCGGTCAGCAGCATCGAGCGCGTCGGCGAGCAGGTCGGTGCGGTGTGAAAATCGGTCAGGCGCAGGCCGTTGTTGGCCAGCGCATCGAGGTTCGGCGTGGCAATTTCGCCGCCGAACGCGCCGATGTCGGAAAAGCCTAGGTCATCGGCCAGGATCACTAGAAAGTTGGGACGTTGCGGCATCGCGAAACTCCTGTTCAGCAGGCAATGAACGTCAGCGGCAGATCGCGGATCTGCACCGCTGCGCTCGGTTGGTAATGGTCGTCACTGGTCAACTCGTGCAGCAGTTCTTCACGCAACTGATGGAAGTCGTAACTGCTGCGCTGGCGCGGGTGCGGCAGGGCGATGTCGACCACTTGCTTGATCCGCCCCGGACGCGGCTCCATCACCACCACGCGGTCGGCCAGAAAAATCGCTTCCTCGACATCGTGGGTCACCAGAATCGTGGTGATCTGTGCTCGCTCGCGGATAGCCAGCAGTTCGTCCTGCATTTGCTGGCGAGTCAGCGCATCGAGGGCACCGAAGGGTTCGTCGAGCAACAGGATTCGCGGGCTGGCGACGAGGCCGCGAGCAATCGCCACGCGCTGCGCCATGCCGCCGGAGAGTTGATGCGGATAGGCCTGGGTGAAATCACTGAGGCCGACCAGTTCGATGAAATCCTTGATGCGTTGTTGTTTCTGCGCCCCGCTCAGCGGTTCATTGACCAGGCCCAGGCCGATGTTGTCGGCGACTGTCAGCCACGGAAACAGACGATGTTCCTGAAAGACGATGCCGCGCTCGCCGCCGATGCCGCTGACGGCCTTGCCATCGACACTGATCTGCCCGCGAAACTCGGTGTCGAGGCCGACCAGCAAACGCAGCAAAGTGGATTTGCCGCAGCCGCTGGATCCGACGATGGCGACGAATTCGCCCTCGGCAATGTCCAGGTTGAATTCGCGAATCGCCTCCAGTTCGAAACCGTTGACGGCGAAGGATTTGCCTACGTGGTTGAAGCTGACAATCGGTGCGTTCATGCGTGTCTCCAGCGGGTCGCGCGAATTTCCAGGCGTTGGCCGATCAGGTTGAGCAGGGCGCCGGTGAGGCCGACCAGCAGCATGCCGGCCATGATCAGATCCATGCGCAGCAGCTGCTGCGCGCCGATCATCTGGCTGCCGATGCCGCCATTGGACGGCATGAAATATTCAGCGCCGATGGTGCCGAGCCAGGCGTAGATCAGGCTCAATCGCAGCCCGGCGAAAATCCCCGGCGCAGCGCCGGGCAGGACCAGTCGACGCAGGCGTTGGCCGAGGCCGAGGCGCAGCACTTGCGCGGCTTCGTTGAGTTGCGGCGAGAGGTTGGCGACGCTGCGCTGGGTGGCGACGAACAGCGGAAAGAATGCAGCGAGAGCGACGAACACCCACTTGGCCGGTTCGCCGAGGCCGAACCACGCGGTGAGCAGCGGCACCCAGGCGAAAATCGCAATCTGCCGCAGTGCGGCGAGTGTCGGGCCGAGCAGGCGTTCGCTGAAACGCGACAGGCCCAGCAGCAAGCCCAATGCGAAACCGAGTCCGCCACCGATCAGCAAGCCGCCGAGGGTGCGGCTCAGGCTCAGCGCCATGCCGTTGACCAGCGTGCCGTCGAGCAGTCCGTCCCACGTCGTGCTCAGCACAGCCGCAGGGCTGACCAGAATATTCGCGTCGACCCACTGCTGATCATTGGCCAATTGCCAAAGCGCCAACAAGCCCAGCGGCAACAGCCACGGTTGCAGGCGCTGCCAGCCCTGATAGCGCGGGCCGCGAGTAATGTGTGCGGTGGCCGGGTGCGGCCAGTGCACCAGCTTGCGGTCGAGCAGCCCGATGCCGCGATCCATCGCCACACCGATCAGACCGATGACCACGATGCACACGAACACGATGTCGAGCATGAACAACTGCCGCGCCCAGACCATCAGATAGCCGATGCCTTCGCTGGAGGCCAGCAGCTCGACCGCCAGCAAAGAGGTCCAGCCAGCGGCCAAGGCCAGCCGCACGCCGGCCATGAACGCCGGCAGCGCAGCGGGAAGCACCAGGCGCCAAATCAGCAGACGCGGCGGTAGGCGCAATACGGCGGCGGCCTCGCGCAATTTCGGTTGCGCATCGCGCACGCCAACCAGTGTGTGCAAGGTCACCGGCACCACAATGGCCTTGATCAGCACCACCAGTTTCAGCACTTCACCGATGCCGAAGAACACCATGAACAGCGGAATCCACGCCAGCGTCGGCACCTGCGCCAATCCGGCGAATGTCGGAAAAACCAGGCGCTCCAGGCGTCGACTGAAGCCCATTGCGGCGCCAAGCACCGCGCCGGTCGAAACGCCTGCCAACAAGCCCCAGAACCACCGTTGCAGGCTGATCCACAAATGACTCCACAGCTCGCCTTGGGCCAGTTCCACAGCGCTGCTCCACACCAGCGATGGCGCCGGCAGGATCTGCTCGCTCATCCACTGATTGCGCGCGGCCAGCCACCACAGGGCAAAGAGGCTGACGGGCAGCAGCCAAGGCAACAGGCGTTGATTCAGGCTCGGCCAGGTGCCACGGCTTTTCAGCGGCGGTGCGGCCAGCGGCAGGCTGAGCAGAGATTGACGGGCCATGGGTGACCTCCGTTGTCGGGTTGCATGGCGAACCGCTTTTCATGTGGGAGCGAGCCTGCTCGCGAAATGGCTGTTTCAAGCGGCATTGATGGCGGCTGGCATGGCCTCTTCGCGAGCAGGCTCGCTCCCACATTGGGTTTCGTCATATATGAAACTGATCTAACGAATTTGCGTTAGATGCCATCGGGAGATAAGCGAATCCATTTAAGGCTTGCCTGCTTACGCGCATCCAATGCATTCGAAGAATATTTTCGATGCTGTTAATGCATATCGCGCTGCAAACCGCACACGCCCGCGCTTAGCTCATATGGATATAAAAATGTGCATTTATAGTATTTAAGTGAAGGTGCCTATTCAGCCTACTTTCGGCTCATCAGCGATCAAGGAGCCGTGCCCATGAACCTTCCCTTCAAACGAATCATCAGCCTGCTGGCCGCCCCGGCGCTTGCAGGATTCATCTCGCTCAGCGCCCAGGCCGAGGAGCTCAAGGAAATCCGCATCGCGGTGCCCGACCTCAGCGCCGGCACTCAACACAGCGGCGGCGGCATCGTTGATGTGCTGCGCAATCAGCAGATCTTTGAAAAGGCCTTCGCCGAGCAAGGCATCAAGATCCAGTGGAGTTTCTTCAAGGGCGCCGGGCCGGTGATCAATGAGGCGTTTGCCAACGGCCAGGTTGATCTGGCCTATCTGGGCGACCTCGCCGCGATCATCGGCAAGTCCAACGGTCTGGACACGCGCCTGCTCAGCGCGACGGCGCGTGGGGTCAAGCAATACCTCGGCGTGGTGCCCGGCTCGGGGATCAAGACCTTGCAGGATCTCAAGGGCAAACGCGTGGCAATCTTCCGCGGTACGGCGACGCAGCTGTCGTTCGATGCGGCGCTGGCCAGTCAGGGCCTCAGCGAGAAGGACGTGAAGGTCATCAATCTGGATTTCAACGCAGCGGTCTCGGCACTCGCGGCCAGGCAGATCGATGCCTCGTGGGGCAGCTCCGCGCTGAGTGCGTTGCAAGCCAAAGGCCTGGCGGAATTGCCGCTCAACACCAAGGACCTCGGCGGCGCCGGTAGCGTGCAGGCTGTGTTGCTCGGCAATGGCAAGTTTGTCGATGCCCATCCTGAGGTCATTGCCAAACTGCTCAACGCGCAGCAGCAGGCGGTCGAGTGGCTGACTCAGGACAGTAACAAGGATGCCTATGTGCAGCTGGTGTCTGGGCTGGCAAGTTATCCGCCGGTGATCCTGGCTCAGGATCTGAAGGACCAGAACTTAAGCGAGATTTTCCCGTCGACGCTGGATCCGGTGTTCTTGAGCGGCCTGCAGGACAAGGTCGATCTGGCGGCGCAGCAGAAGCTGATCCGCAAGCCGTTCAAGGTCAGTGATTGGGTGGCGCCAGAGCTTTCTGCAGCCAGGCTTTAGATCTCCAGCGTCTGCACTGACCGCTTCGCGAGCAGGCTCGCTCCCACACTGGAACCGGGTTCATAGCCAAATGTGGGAGCGAGCCTGCTCGCGAAAAGGTTCAGACAGCGACGCTGACGTCCTGCCGATCCACCGCGACCAACGTCTCGATCATTGCCCTCGCCGCTGGCGACAGCCGAAACCCGGTGCGGCTGACGATGCCGCAGCGGGCGTTCATGCTTTCAAGGTTCTGCGGCAGGTTGCGCCAGTGCAACAGCACCAGCGAACCCTTGGCGACATCCTCAATAAACGCCTCCTCCGTGCCGACGCCGATCGCGTTGGATTGCAGCACCACTTTGACCAGCGCCGGAAAGTGCTCGGTTTCGATGGTCGGCGAGAAATCGATGCGCCCGCTGAGGTTCGCCAGCAGCTTGCGAATGCCTGGTGGAATCAGCGTCGCGGCCAGCGGGTAGTCGAACATGTCGTTGGTCGACAGGCTTTCCTTGGCCAGCAACGGATGCCCCGGGCGGCAGAAAAATACGCCGCGCTTGGGCGTCAGCGGTTGCGTCTGGAAATTCGGGTCGGACTCGAAATGGCGGATGTCGGCGATAAAGAATTCGATCTCTTCGCGGCTCAGCGCACGGCTGAGTTTTTCCCAGTTATCCACCTGAAAACAGGTGCGCACTTTCGGGTGCGCATTGATGAATTGCGCCACCGCATCCGGCACCAGTTTCACCGCCGGCGCCGGGCCGCAGCCGAAGTGCACTTCGCCGGCGTCGAGCTTGGTCATTTGCGTCACTTCGGCGCTGAGCAAAGCTGCGCCCTGCACCAGGCTCAGGGCGTGTTGCAGCACCACCTGGCCCTCGGGCGTCGGGCGCAAATCCTTGTTGCCGCGATCGACCAGCACGCAACCGAACTCCTGCTCCAGCCCCTGAATGCTGCGGCTGAACGCCGGTTGAGTGATGCCCATGGCGTCGGCCGCACGGACAAAACTGCGGTGTTCGTTAAGGGCGATGAAGTAGCGCAACTGGCGAAGATCCATATGCTTTTCCGGCATCCTAAAAATAGCTCGAAGGCATTTGCGACGAGGGTTGCTTGAGGTTTTAAATGCAAGCTCTTATTCCGTCAACGAAGCATGTGAATATCTATTAGATGTAAAAGGAATATAGATAGAGCGTTGTTTCGCTGCCGTTCAACCGCAAGCAGTCGATGAGGGTCTACCCATGAGCAATGCCGCACTCGCCGTAAAACCCGTTGCCCACGCGCTGGAAATTCATCCAGTGGCCGGACGTATTGGTGCTGAAATCCGGGGCGTGCACCTGTCCGGTGAGCTGGACGCTGCCACCGTCGAAGCCATTCAGCAGGCGCTGGTGGAATACAAAGTGGTTTTTTTCCGCGAACAGACTCAACTCGATGATCAGCGCCAGGAAGCGTTCGCGCATCTGCTCGGCGAACCGGTGGCACATCCGACCGTGCCGGTGCGCGAAGGCACTCGCTACCTGCTGGAGCTGGACGGCGCCGAGGGCCAGCGCGCCAACTCCTGGCACACCGACGTGACCTTCGTCGATGCCTATCCGAAAGCCTCGATCCTGCGCTCGGTGGTCGCGCCGGCCTTCGGCGGCGATACGCTGTGGGCCAATACCGCAACGGCATACAGCGGCTTGCCGAGCGAGCTGCGTGAACTCGCCGACAAACTGACCGCTGTGCACAGCAACGAGTACGACTACGCCGGTGCGAAGCCGGACGTCTCGGCAGAGAAGCTGGAGCGCTATCGCAAAGTCTTTACCTCCACTGTTTACGAGACCGAGCACCCAGTGGTGCGTGTGCACCCGATCAGCGGCGAGAAAAGCCTGCTCCTGGGGCATTTCGTCAAACGCATCAAAGGTTACTCGCAGGCGGATTCGGCGCATCTGTTCGGCTTGCTGCAAAGCCATGTGATCCGCCAGGAAAACACCGTGCGCTGGCGTTGGCAGGCCGGTGATGTGGCGATCTGGGATAACCGCTCGACGCAGCATTACGCGATTGATGATTACGGCACCCAGGATCGCGTGGTGCGCCGGGTGACGCTCAAGGGCGAGGTGCCGGTGGGGGTGAATGGGCAGCGGAGTCAGACCATTAAGGGCGCGGATATCGTCGGCGTCTGATCGGGCCTCTTCGCGAGCAGGCTCGCTCCCACAATGGATTAGTGCCGGGCACAACGGATGTGATCGACGCCAATCCCTATGAGAGCGAGCCTGCTCGCGACGGGCTTTCACCACACTCCAATCTGAACGACCTTCTCGGTTTCCGGCTCACCATAGCGAAACCGCTGCCCGCGCAAGTCGATCTCCTCATGGCTGATCGTCGTCCGCCGCTTCAGACCGCGCACCCACTCAAACAGATACCCCGCATGCTCCTCGCGCACCGCCGCGTACGCCGGGTCCTCACCCAGATCACGCAGTTCCTGAGGATCATTCAACAGATCAAACAACTGCGGTCTAAATCCGTCGTACGCCAGGTATTTCCAGCGCTCGCTACGCACCATGGTCATGCGGCAACGGTCGATCGGCTGGCCCAGTCGTTGCCGCGCCGGGGCCTGAAAGGCGTAGTCGTATTCGCTGATTGCATAGCGGCGCCAATCGGGATTTTCCCCGTGCAGCAGCGGGATCAATGAGCGTCCTTCCAGCCGGTGTTCCGCCCCCGGTAATCCCAACGCTTGAAGAAACGTCGGCAACGCATCAATGGTTTCCGCCAGCCGCTCATCGACAGTGCCGCGAGTGACATCCGCCGCCGCCCGAGGATCGCGAACGATCAACGGCACGCCCACCGCCTGCTCGAGCAAAAACTCTTTCTCACCGAGCCAATGATCGCCGAGGAAATCGCCGTGATCGCTGGTGAACACGATCAACGTGTCATCCCAACGCTCGTTGCTCTGCAGAAAATCGAACAGCCGCCCCAACTGATCATCCACTTGCTTGATCAGGCCCATGTAGGTGGGGATTACATTCAATCGTACTGAATCGCGGGAGAAGTTGAGGCTTTCCTCATGTTGACGAAAGGCATTGTATACGGGGTGTTTGCTGGCTTCAGAGGGCGTCGCGCGGACCGGTTGCAGGATCGATTTCGTACTGTAAAAAGCGTGGTATGGCGCCGGTACGATGTAGGGCCAGTGTGGTTTGATGTACGAGAGGTGTAAACACCAGGATTTCTCGCCTTGCTCAGCGATGAAGTCGATGGCGCGATTTGTAGTGTAGACAGTCTCTGAGTGTTGCTCGGGAATTCGTGCTGGCAAATTCGCATGACGCATTTTCCAGCCGCTGAGGATTTCACCGTTCTCGCCTTCGGCGGCATTCGCCCAGTCGTGCCAGGGATTGCGCCCCTCGAAACCGTGTTCGCGCAGATAGTGGGTGTAGGGCGCGGATTCGCGCTTGTCGTCGAATAAAGGATCGTCGGGGTAGATGCCGTCGTGGCGCAGGTACGGTTCGAAGCCGACCTCATTGAGCAACTCGGCTTGCGCGCTTTCCGGGTTGATCGCCAAGCGCTGCAAGGCGTCGACATTGGCCGTCGCATGGGTCTTGCCGACCAGCGCGGTGCGGATGCCGTGAGGTCGCAAGTAATCGCCGATCGTCAGCTCGTCCAGCGGCAACGGCACGGCGTTCCAGGCCACTTGATGGCTGCTGACATAGCGCCCGGTATAGGCCGACATCCGCGACGGGCCGCAGATCGTGCCTTGGGTGTAGGCGCGGCTGAAACGCACGCCCTGGGCAGCGAGGCGATCGATGTTTGGCGTGTGCAGATGCGGGTGTCCGTAGCAGGACAGGTAATCGCGGCGCAGTTGATCGCACATGATGTACAGCACGTTGCGCACGGGGTTGGATGGGGCAGGCATGGGGTTCACCGGTCAGTGGGACAGGTGAGGGTTTTCGCTGTCGGTAGGGGTGTTCGGCAAGTGCATTTGGGGAATGGTTTTTATGCAGGGAATGCATCAGCCTCTTCGCGAGCAGGCTCGCTCCCACATTTGAAATGCGTATTCCTGTGGGAGCGAGCCTGCTCGCGAAGGGGCCAGCTCAGACCGCGAAATTCTCCAGCGAGCACACCTCCTCATCCTCCGCATCAATCGCCTTGATCTGTTCGATCATCGCTTCGGCCAATGGCGACAACCGATACCCCGCTCGGCTGACAATCCTATAGCGGGTGTACAGCTCCTCCAAATCATCGGGCAGGCCTTCAATCTTCAAACAGACCAGCTCACCCTTGGCCAGATGCAGCGCATCGGAATACGCGCCGACAATCCCGATCGCCTCCGAGCGCAACACCACACTCAACAGCGTCGAACCGTTTTCGCATTCCACATTAGGGGCGAAATCCGGACGGCCGCTGAGGTCGACGATGACCTTGCGCAGGTTCGGCGGGCGGATGCTGACCGCCAGTGGATAACTCAGCAACTGCTCGGCGGTGATGCGTTCGAACGCCGTCAGTGGATGCCCGGCGCGGCAGCAGAAATGCCATTTGCGCGCTCGCAGGCGGTGGGTCTGGTAATCCGGGTCGGCCTCGAATTGCCGGGTATCGGCGACGAAGAATTCGAACTCTTCGCTGAGCAGGCGTTTGCTCAGACTCTGCCAGTCATCGACCTGAAACTGCACCCGCGCTTTCGGGTAGCGGCCGATGAATGCGCCGATCGCGCGCGGGATCAATCCAGCGGCTGGCGCCGGCCCGCAACCAAAGCGCAATTCCCCGGCTTCGAGGCCGTTGAACTGGCTGATCTCGTTGGCCATCTGCTGCGCACCGCTGACCAATCGTCGTGCATGTTCGAGCAGCACCTGACCCTGTTTGGTCGGCGGCAATTCCCTGCGCCCACGGTCGATCAACTGGCAGCCGACGCTGTGTTCCAGCGCCTGGATGCTACGGCTGAATGCCGACTGCGACAGGTTCACTGCCTGCGCGCCGGCGACGAAGCTGCGTTGTTCAGCCAAAGCAATGAAGTGACGCAGTTGGCGCAAGTCGATATGCATTTTTCACATAAAAAATATCCGGGAAATGCATTGGATATGCATTAGGTCGACTCCTTATAAAGGCAATCTCTTATGCAGTAAATATTTGTAAATCCATAAATAAATAACTTTAAAGAATATGCAGAGTTGTAGATGTCTGTGTGTTTTTTGACCAGGAGCCGCGCCATGAGCCCGTTGAATCTTGCGTTACCCCCATCACCCCGACGGCTCAAACGCCTGCCTTTGGCGCTGTTGCTGGCGGGCAGCGCCAGCTGGACTCACGGTTATGCTGCAGAAACCGACACTTCGCCACCGGTCTCGGCAGGCACAGCGACGGCCAACGGTTCGCAACTGGAAACCGTGACCGTCACCACCCGCCGCCGCGAAGAAAGTTCGCAAGATGTGCCGACGCCGATGAGTGTGGTCAGTGGGCAGAATCTGGAGACGCAGCGGGTTTACCGGATTCAGGATTTGCAGCAACTGGTGCCCAGCGTCAACGTCGCCTACATGCATGCGCGCCAGTCCAGCGTGTCCATCCGTGGCTTGGGCAACAACCCGGCCAGTGATGGTCTGGAGGGCAGCGTTGGCCTGTACATCGACAACGTTTATCTGGGCCGTCCGGGGATGGCGGTGTTCGATCTGATGGACATCGAGCAGCTCGAAGTCTTGCGCGGTCCGCAGGGCACGCTGTTCGGCAAGAACACCACCGCCGGGGTCATCAACATCAGCACCCGCGCCCCGAGTTTCACGCCGGAACGCAGCATCGAAACCTCGGTCGGCGAGGACGGTTACTTCCAGACCAAAGGCACGATTTCCGGGCCGCTCAACGATCAACTCGCCGGGCGCTTTTCCGCTTATCGCACGCGCAGCGACGGCGACATCAAGAATGAATACGACGGCCACGACCTCAACGGCGGCTCCCGCGAGGGCTTCCGCGCGCAGCTGTTGTTCAAGCCCAACGAAGATTTCAATCTGCGCTGGATCGGCGATTACAACGAAGAAGATTCCAGCGCCGGCACCCGCGTGCTGTACAACGCCGGGCCGACCATCAACGGCGTCAATCTGTATGAATCGCGGGCCAGCGCGGCCGGAGCGACGCTGGTCAACGGCCGGCATCGCAAGGTCAATCTCGACAACGATCAGCACGTCACCGTGCATCAGGGCGGCACGTCGGTGGAAGCCAATTGGACGTTGCCGAGCGACTTCACCCTGACCTCGGTCAGCTCGTACCGCTTCTGGAATTTCACCCCGCGCAACGACGACGGCCTCAACGTGCCGGCCAGTTACAACGCTGGCGTGTCGGTGGAAGACAAACAGTATTCGCAGGAATTTCGCTTGGCCTCGCCCAAGGGCGAGTTCTTCGATTATGTAGTCGGCGCCTACTATTTCGGCTCGGATCTGGACAACAAATCCTTCTCCTATTACGGCCCACAGGCGGACATCTGGAACGGCACGCCGGCCGGCGCCCTGGCCAACGTCACCAGCGTCGGCAACGGCCATATCAAGACCGACAGTTTCGCCCTGTTTGCCCAAGGCACCTGGCACCTGAGCGAGCGCCTCGATTTCACTGCCGGGGTACGTGGCACCTACGAAGAGAAAAACGCCTCGGTCGGCCGCAACGCGCCGCTCGGCGGTGTAGCTGTGGCCGGCGCGGCAGCCAATGCGCGTCGCGGCCGTGCCGGCGTCTACGATTCCGGAGACTTGAATCAGTACAGCTCCAGCCCCTCGGGACTGCTCAACCTGAGCTATCGCATCACCGACGATGTGCTCGGTTACGCGACGCTGTCCCACGGCGAGAAATCCGGCGGGGTCAACCTCGCGGTCGGCTCCGCACCTACCGCCGGCGCCGACTCGCTATTGATCGGCACCGAGCGTGCCAACAACGCCGAACTCGGTTTCAAAAGCACCCTGTGGGATCGCCGCCTGCAACTCAACGCCAATGTGTTCTGGACCCAGGTCAACGCCTACCAGACCAACGCCTATGACGCCGCCAACCGCGTGCAATACCTGACCAACGCAGGTTCGGTGCGCTCGCGCGGCATCGAGTTCGAAAGCACCGTGGTGCCGTTGCGTGGCCTGACTCTGAATTTCAATGGCTCGTACAACGACGTCAGCTACCTCTCGTACAAGGATGCGCCGTGCCCGCCGGAAATCAGCCAGGCCCCGGGTGCACCGGCCTCGTGCGACCTCAGCGGCCATCAGGTGGTCGGCGCGTCGAAATGGATCGGCAACGCCAACGGCGAATACAAATGGAATCTGGCTAACGGCTTCGAACCCTACGTCACCGGCAGCTACGCGTTCCGCTCCAAAGCGGTGGGCACGGTCGAGGACTCCGATTACGGGCAGATCCCCAGTTACGCGGTGGTCAACCTATCCACTGGCTTGCGTGGTGATTTCAGTCAGGGCCAGTGGGACGTCTCGCTGTGGCTGAAAAACGCCTTCGACAAAACCTACTACACAACTCTGTGGACCGGCGGTAACGGCGGCTATGAAGGCCTCCTCGGCACGCCACGGACCCTGGGAGTTACAGGTCGCTACGATTTCTGATTGGGCTTTCAAGGCGCTGACCCGGACAAGGGCCGTTCAACCAATACGATCTTCAGCGGCGCTGGCAAGCAGACGCAACTGATCGACATGAACGGCTCAGTGACGGCGGAAACCACGCCTATCGTCGCCGTTCAGCAAAGCAATACCAGCCGTTAACAGGCGTTGACGGATGCCGTGGGCGAATACTTTTCATGCCGCGAAAGCATGGGGTTTATGGCAGATCGCTGCAGCCCTTGTGGTGCGCGGCTTCGGTGAAAACGGACGATTTGTATATTTCTTTAAGGTCTATGCATAACGTTAAAGATTACTTTCGGTGATAAGCGACCACAGCCAATGATTGCCCCATCGACTACGCCGTGGGGGCGTCAGGATTGGCGGGTCGATCGCTTTGGCTCGTAGAACGAAAGAGACCGCAGGGAGTTGAACAATGGGCAATGTCCAGACCGCCGCCGGTGCAGGGGAGTTGCTGTGGCGGCATACGCCGAGTGGCGAACTGGTCGATCTTGGCCGGCCGCACCGAGTGCCGTTGGGGCAGTTGCGTCTGCAGCGTGCGCCCAAGGGCATTTTGAGTCGGCGCGAAATTCTTCTGCTCGGTGTGCTCGCGTTGGTCGTGCATGGCGCGGTGATTTACTGGGTCAGCCAGAAACCGACGCCAGCGCTGCCGGTGGTGCCGCCGGAAATTCCGCCGATGACCATTGAGTTTTCGCGTCCGGCTCCGCCAGCGCCGCCGGTTGTTGCGCCGCCACCACCGGCGCCGGTGATCGAACCGCCACCGCCGGTGGAAGAGGAATTGGCGGTCAAACCGCCGCCGCCCAAGCCGATCGCGAAACCCAAGCCAGTGGTGAAACCGCCGCCCAAACCGGCGCCGAAGGCAGTAGAGCAACCGCCAGCGCCAGCGAAACCGGCAGCCCCGGTCGCCGCTCCAGCACCGGCTGCGCCACCGGCACCGGCGCCCGTTACTCCGGCTTCAGCCAACGCCGCATACCTTAAAAATCCGGCGCCGGAATATCCGTCGCTGGCTCAGCGTCGCGGCTGGGAAGGCACGGTGTTGTTACGGGTGCATGTGTTGGCCAGCGGCAAGCCAGGCGAGATTCAGATTGCCAAAAGCAGTGGCCGGCAGCAGCTCGACGACGCTGCGCTGAACGCCGTCAAGCGCTGGAGTTTCGTCCCGGCCAAGCAGGGTGATGTCGCCCAGGACGGCTGGGTCAGCGTGCCCATCGATTTCAAGATTCATTAAACCGAAACCAAATTCGCGCGAAATGTTTACACGAGGGAACACATCATGACGTTACTGGCATCTCCACTGGAATCCATCGAAAGCGCGGTGATCTGGCTGCTGGTGGTTTTTTCCGTTGCCACTTGGGGCCTGGCTTTGCTCAAGGCTGTGCAGTTCGGTCGTCTGAAAGCGCAGGATCGGCGCTTTCATAAACGTTTCTGGGCGGCGTCGAGCCTGGATGCCGCCGCCGAGTTGAGCGAAACCCAGCCCGGCGCCGCAGCGCGGGTGGCGCAGGCCGGTTACGCGGCGATCCAGGTGGGCGAGGCGCCGCAGGCGAATGATCTGAGCCAGGCGATCAACCATCAGGATCGCCTCGAGCGTGCCTTGCGCCAGCAGATCGTCCGCGAACGGCGTTCGCTGGAGACCGGTCTGGCGGTAGTTGCGAGTATTGGCAGCACCTCGCCGTTCATTGGTCTGTTCGGCACGGTGTGGGGAATCATGGAAGCCTTGAAAGGCATCAGCGCCGCCGGTTCGGCAAGCCTGGAAACCGTGGCCGGGCCGATCGGTGCGGCACTGGTCGCAACCGGCGTGGGGATCGCCGTCGCGGTGCCGGCGGTGCTGGTTTACAACTACTTTTTACGCCGTCTGAAACTGACGGCGGCGGATCTCGACGACTTTGCCCACGACTTCTACAGCCTGGCGCAGAAAAGCGCGTTCCGCGTGCTGATACACCCGACCGCGCACAAGGTGGCAACGCCGGGCAACGCGGCAAAAGTGAAGGAGGCGTCCTGATATGGCCTTCTCCACGCAAGACTCGGATGAGGTGCTCAGCGAGATCAACGTGACGCCGCTGGTGGACGTGATGCTGGTGCTGCTGGTGGTGTTTATCGTCACCGCGCCGCTGCTGACCAACGCAATACCGATCAACCTGCCGAAGACCGAAGCGGTGGCGCCAGTCGAGCAGAAGGATCCGCTGGTGGTGAGCATCGACGGCGCCGGCAAGCTGTTTATCAACAAGGACGAGATTCAGCCCGACTTGCTCGAATTCAATCTCAAGTCGGCCAAAGCCAAAGACCCGGAAGTGCGCGTGCAATTGCAGGCCGATGACGGGGTGAATTACGGCGAAGTGGCGCGAGCCATGGCTTCGATCGAACGGGCGGGGATTACCAAGTTGTCGGTGATCACCGCGCGGTGACAGATTTTGTTTTCCGGGGCCGTCTCCTTGGCAGGGTGCGGCCCTTTTTTTATTCCGCGTTATTGCCACAACACACTCACCCTGTGGGAGCGAGCCTGCTCGCGAAGGCGCCATTGGCCACAACATCAGCGTCGACTGATGCACCGTATTCGCGAGCAGGCTCGCTCCCACAGGATTCGCGACTCATATGCATTATGGGTATTAATAAATAGCTTCTTATTCCTTAACGAATATAACTCCTCTCCCTATACTCGATCCACAACAGACACGACGCAGGAGAGCCCCCATGCGCAATGAATCAATCCGCTATCTGATTGTGCCGGGCTGGCAAGGATCGCCAGAAGATCATTGGCAAAGCCATTGGCAGAACAGCCTGCCGAACAGCGCACGGGTCGAGCAGGCCGATTGGCTGACGCCGCGCCGTGAAGACTGGGTCGCCGCGCTGGCCGAAGCGATTGCCGCCGACAGCACGCCGGTCATTCTCATCGCTCACAGCCTCGGCTGCATCACCGTCGCCCATTGGGCGGCGACTGCGCCGTTGCAGTACCTGCGTCAGGTGCGCGGGGCGTTGCTGGTCGCGCCGGCCGATGTCGAGCGTCCAGCCTGCGCGCCAGCGCTGCGTAACTTCGCACCGATTCCGACGGATCTGTTGCCGTTCCCCAGTCAGGTCGTCAGTTCCGACAACGACGCCGCCGTCAGTGCCCCGCGCGCGCTGGAACTGGCGCGCAACTGGGGCGCGGAGGCGGGGATTCTCGCCGGTGCCGGGCACATCAACGTCAAGTCCGGGCATCAGCGTTGGGAGCAGGGGTTTGCCTACCTCTATCGCCTGCAAAATCGCCTGGAACATCACGCCCGCCGTCGCGCCTGACCTCATTATTCAACGCCCCCGTCGGCTGGCGGTTTTGGGCGGGAGCCTGCCATGAGTTTCGAAACTTTCGGTCAGCCATTGCTGACCTTTCCCGATGCGGAAAAAAGCCCTCTGAGCATTCGCGCCAAGGCGTTGGTGTTCGTTGATCCACGCTCGCGGCAATTGCGCGAGGAGTTGGAGCAGTTGGCTCCACGTGCGATTTCAGTGCTGATTCGCGGTGAGACTGGCACCGGTAAAGAGCTGCTCGCCCGGCATATCCACCGAGCCAGTGACCGCAGCGGGCTGTTCGTTTCGGTGAACTGCGGCGCGATCAGCCCGACCTACGCCGATGCCGAACTGTTCGGCTACGCCGCCGGCAGCTACAGCGGTTCGGCCAGCAGCCGCGCCGGCTGGTTCGGTTCGGCCAACGGCGGCACCCTGTACCTGGATGAGATTGGCGACCTGCCCCTGCCGATCCAGATCAAGCTGCTCGCGGCACTGGAAAACCACGAAGTCACCCGCGTCGGTGCGCATCAGCCGAGCCCGGTGGATGTGCGTCTGGTTGCCGCCACCAGCATTGATCTGGCCCAGGCCGTGGATGCCGGGAAATTCCACGAGCGGCTCTATCACTACCTCAGCGAGGGCCATCTGGAGCTGCCGGCGTTGCGCGCGCGGACCGGCGACATCCTCTCGCTGGCCGAGTATTTCCTTGGCATCTACAGCCAGCGTCTGGACCTGCCCGTGCCGCTGATCAGCGAAGCCGCGCAACATGTGCTCGAACAACACAGCTGGCCGGGCAACACCCGCGAACTGGAAAACGTCATCCACTTCGCTCTGCTGGTCAGCACCGGCGACGAGATCCTGCCGGAACATCTGAACCTGCCTGACGCGTCTGCGCCGCAGGTTCAGATCGAACGTCTGGTGAGGCAGACCCACATCGGCGGTAGCAGTGCAGAGCGTAAGGCCTTGAAAGATTGGCTGATTCGCTTGAGCGAGGCGGTATAAGCATTTTCTTCAGCATGAACAAAATGGAATATGAAGCTGAATAAACGTTATTGTCCTGGAATAAAAAATCCGGGTATTGTCCGCCTCACGCCAGCGATATCACTTCACTGGCACACGTATTAAATGCCGTCGTCGATGACGACCGTGATTTTCGATAAGGACACTGCATGAAAAAGGTTCTGTTGTTTACCGCATTGGCGGCTGCGCTGACGGCTTCTTTCGCCAACGCCGGCGAGAAACTGGTGGTTGCCGCAACGCCGGTGCCCCACGCTGAAATCCTTGAGCTGATCAAACCGACCCTGGCCAAAGAAGGCGTGGATCTGGAAATCAAAGTCTTCACCGACTACGTGCAGCCGAACGTACAGGTTGGCGAAAAGCGTCTGGACGCCAACTACTTCCAGACCCTGCCGTACCTGAACAGCTTCAACCAGGGTAAATACAAGGATGACAAATCCAAGTACCTGGTGACCGTGCAGGGCGTTCACGTTGAACCGTTCGGTGGTTACTCGAGCAAGTACAAGACGCTGGCTGAGTTGCCGGACGGCGCCACCATCGCCATCCCCAACGAAGGCAGCAACAGCGGCCGTGCACTGATCCTGCTGCAGAAGGCCGGTCTGATCGAACTGAAAGATCCGAAAAACGCTTTGGCAACGCCGAAAGACATCGCCAAGAACCCGCACAACTTCAAGTTCAAGGAACTGGAATCGGCCCTGCTGCCGCGCGTGCTGAAGGAAGTTGATCTGGACATGATCAACACCAACTACGCGCTTGAAGCCAAGCTGAACCCGCAGAAAGATGCGCTGGTGATCGAAGGCGCTGACTCGCCGTACGTGAACTTCCTGGTGGCCCGTGAGGACAACAAGAACAGCGACGCGATCCAGAAACTGGCCAAGGCCCTGACCAGCCCGGAAGTCAAAGCGTTCATCGAGAAGAAGTACAGCGGCGCGGTATTGCCGGCGTTCTGATCTGACGCTTGAGTAAATCCGCTTCAGACGTGAAAACGCCGATGGCCAGTGATGGTCATCGGCGTTTTTGTGCGTACAGAGAAAAGATCGCAGCCTGCGGCAGCTCCTACACGGGAATGCGGTCTCCTGCAGGAGCTGCCGCAGGCTGCGATCTTTTGATCTGGCCCTTGCTTCAGGCCACCTGCGTCTTCAACGCCCGGCGCAACGCCCTGAGCAATTTCACAATGTCCTGCGGATCCAGCCGCTGCGGCACTTTTACGTCCATGTCTTTCTTCCTTGTGATGAATGAGCCGGAGAGTCTGGCCAAAAGCTGCGGGTCCTTGGAGGTCTTTCGTGAAATAAAGATCCGTCCTACAGCGCAAAGAAAAATAGCCTTCTTATTCCTTCCCGGCAAACCTGCAGAACAATGTTTAAGCGACATGAATGTGGGCAGCCCAAATGGGCTAAGCAAAATTCGGGCGACGCGTCCAAAAGCCGATTGCGCCGGCAGTGAAGAAGGGCAATCTCGAGTTGCGTGACTGGGTCAACAGCGAATTGGCCAGGTTGGGCGAGGAGATTCAGCGGTGACGCTTGAATCGCTTTCGCGAGCAGGCTCGCTCCCACATTTGATCGCGTACGATTGTGGCAGCGAGCCTGCTCGCGAATTCTTCAGTCACCGCTCAATCCGGCCAATGCCACGCCGGTTCATCCAGCACCCGCTGCCCGACAATCCCGGTCTGCCCCAGCGTCTTCTCCAGCACGATGCAATTGCATTCCGGATCTTCCTGCAACGCCGAGATCAACCGTCGTGCGTGGGACACCACCCACACCTGACACTGCTCCGAAGCGCGAATGATCAGCCTTGCCAGCGCCGGCAGCAGGTCCGGGTGCAGGCTGGTTTCCGGTTCGTTGAGCACCATCAGTGATGGCGGTCGTGGGGTCAGCAACGCCGCAACCAGCAGCAGATAACGCAAGGTGCCGTCCGACAGTTCTGCCGCCGACAACGGCCGCAACAAACCCTCTTGATAGAACTCGATAGCGAAACGGCCACCGGTCAACGGCGCAATATTCAGCCGCGCACCGGGAAACGCATCGCTGATCGCCGCTGTTAACGCCTGCGGATCGCCAATCTCGATAATCGTCTGCAAGGCTGCCGCCAGGTCGCGACCGTCGTGGTGCAGCACCGGCGTGCGCGTGCCGAGTTGCGGCTGGCGTACCGGTGCGTCGGCATCGCTGCGAAAGTGATCATAAAAACGCCAGCGCCGGATGAACTCGCGCATCTGGAACACTTCCGGCGAGCTGCGCAGATTACCGACCTGATCGAACAGGCTGTCGAAGT
The DNA here is from genome assembly GCF_058245595.1 of Pseudomonas sp. UF-293. NCBI lineage: Bacteria > Pseudomonadati > Pseudomonadota > Gammaproteobacteria > Pseudomonadales > Pseudomonadaceae > Pseudomonas > Pseudomonas sp. UF-293. Next base: position 74,584 of record NZ_JBSICA010000006.1, read on the forward strand.
TCGGTGTGTGTTGCGCCAGCACGTCCCAGGCGCGACCTTCGCGGGCGCGGATCATCGGGCCGTTGCGGTCGACCAGCAGGCTCGCCGGGCGAAACACCGCGCCGGCCCAAATGCATTCACGTTTGATTTCCGGGTCGAGGGAAAAGCATGAGGTGCTTGGCTCCGGCAGGCCCAGGCTGATGGCGTAACTGAAATCCTCGCCGGCGAATCCCAGGCGCAGCCGCTTCACCCCTTGGCGCACCGTCGGTTCGATCGCCACTTCACCGTTGCGCATGCGCCGGCTGATGGTTTCCGGCCCGGCCCAGAACGTCGAGTCCAGCCCGCCTTCACGCGCCAGCGCATTGACCACGCCGCCTTGCGCGGTTTCGGCCAGCAGGCGCAAGGCGCGGTAGAGGTTGGACTTGCCGCTGCCATTGGGTCCCGTAATGAGGTTCAGACGCCCGAGCGGAATCACCAGTTTGTTGATCGAGCGGTAATTGGCCACCGCCAGGGTGTTGAGCATGAAATCCTTCTCCGCATACGCTGGATCTGCCACACGATACCCGTGTAGGAGCTGCCGCAGGCTGCGATCTTTTGACGTTGTTTTCAATAGGATCAAAAGATCGCAGCCTTGGGCAGCTCCTGCAGGTATAAATCTGTTGTTCTGACGGTCAAGCGTGGAACCCTGTTCTAAGCTCTGAAGTCGTATCGTCTCGACAGCAGCATTTAAGGCCAAGGAGTGTGCATGGCGGGTCCCGGATTGAAAGTGCTGATGGCCGTGAGCGCCATGGCGTTACTCACCGCTTGCGGCGACAAGAAACCTGCTCAGGAATATCTGCCACGGGTCTTTGTGCAAGAAGTCGAACCGGCCAACTACGCCGCAGCGGTGACCCTCACCGGTGATGTGCAGGCGCGGGTGCAGACCCAGCTGTCATTTCGCGTCGGCGGCAAAATCATCCAGCGCATGGTTGATGTCGGCGACCGCGTCACCGCCAGGCAGGTGCTGGCCAAACTCGATCCGAAAGATCTGCAGACCAACGTCGATTCCGCTCAGGCCCAAGTCGTCGCCGAACAGGCCCGCGTGAAGCAAGCGGCGGCCGCTTTCGTGCGTCAGCAAAAACTCCTGCCCAAGGGCTACACCAGCCAGAGCGAATACGATTCGGCACAAGCCGCTCTGCGCAGCAGCCAGAGCGCGTTGAGCGCGGCGCAGGCGCAGCTGGCCAACGCCAAGGACCAGCTCAGTTACACCGCGCTGATCGCCGATGCGCCCGGCGTGATCACCGAGCGCCAGGCCGAAGTCGGCCAGGTGGTGCAGGCCACCGCGCCGATTTTCAGCCTCGCCCGTGATGGCGACCGCGACGCGGTGTTCAATGTCTACGAATCGCTGCTGGCCGAGCGGCCGTCCGATCGTTCGATCGTGGTCAGCCTGCTCGACAACCCCGAGATCAAAACCACCGGCACCGTGCGCGAAATCACCCCCTCGGTGTCGGCGCAGTCTGGCACCGTGCAGGTCAAGGTCAGCCTCGACAAGCTGCCGCCGGGCATGCAACTCGGTTCGGTCGTGAGCGCCACCGCCAAAGGCACCGGCAAGTCGGCGGTAGAACTGCCCTGGTCGGCGCTGACGAAAAACATCAGCGATCCGGCGGTGTGGCTGGTCGATGACAAGGGTGAAGCGCAGTTGCACACGGTCACGGTCGGTCGTTACCTGACCGGCAAAGTGATCATCAGCGAAGGCCTCAAGGGCGGCGAGAAAGTCATTGTCGCCGGCGGCCAGTTGCTGCACCCCGGCATGAAAGTCGAGATCGCCGAAAACACCTACAAGGATCTGCAACCGGGAGCGCAGCCATGAAGCGCCTCGGTCTGTTGTGCATGGCGCTGCTGTTGGGCGCCTGCTCGGAAAAGGAAACACCGCCGGAACCGGTACGTCCGGTGCTGTCGGTCACGGTCAAAGCGCTGAACGAAGAAAGCCTCGGGCGCTTTGCCGGGAGCATTCAGGCGCGCTATGAAAGCAACACCGGTTTTCGCGTCGGCGGCCGCATCGCCAGTCGTAACGTCGATGTCGGTGCCGAAGTGCAGAAGGGTACCTTGCTCGCCACCCTCGATCCGTCCGATCAGCAGAACCAGTTGCGTTCGGCCCAAGGCGACTTGGCGCGGATTCAGGCGCAACTGATCAATGCCCAGGCCAATGCACGCCGTCAGCAAGCGCTGTTCGATCGCGGCGTCGGTGCGCAGGCGCAACTGGACGTCGCCAATACCGACCTGAAAACCACCCAGGCCTCGCTCGATCAGGCGCGGGCGGCGGTCAGCCAGAGCAAGGATCAGTTGAGCTACACCGAGCTGCGCTCCGATCACAAAGCCGTGGTCACCGCGTGGAACGCCGAAGCCGGGCAAGTGGTGACTGCCGGGCAACAGGTGGTGACACTGGCGCAACCGGATATCAAGGAAGCGGTGATCGATTTGCCCGATACGCTGGTCGATCAGTTGCCCAGCGACGTGGTGTTCTCGGTGGCTGCGCAACTCGACCCGAGCATCAACACCACGGCGATCATCCGCGAGATCGAACCGCAGGCACAAAGCGCCACGCGCACCCGCCGCGCGCGCCTGACCCTGTCGGATACGCCGGACGGTTTCCGCCTCGGCACCGCGATCAGCGTGACCCTCAGCTCGGCGATCAAGCCGCGCATTGAACTGCCGCTGACCGCGTTGCAGGAAGTCGATGGCAAAACCCGGATCTGGGTGATCGACACGCAAAACAAAACCGTCAATCCGCGCGACGTCAGCGTGGTCAGCCGTGGCGACAACAGCGTGGTGCTGGCCGGTGGTGTACAAAACGGCGAGCGCGTGGTCAGCGCCGGCGTCAACAGTCTCAAACCCGGACAATCGGTAAAACTTGACGAGGACAGTCAATGAAAGGCTCTTTCAACCTCTCCGAATGGGCCCTCAAGCACCAGTCTTTCGTGTGGTACCTGATGTTCGTCGGGCTGCTGATGGGGGTGTTCTCGTACTTCAATCTGGGCCGCGAAGAAGACCCGTCCTTCACCATCAAGACCATGGTGATCCAGACCAAATGGCCGGGTGCGACCCAAGAGGAAACCCTCAAGCAGGTCACCGACCGCATCGAGAAAAAACTCGAAGAGCTCGATTCCCTCGACTACGTGAAAAGCTACACGCGCCCCGGCGAATCGACGGTGTACGTGTACCTGCGCGACACCACCAGCGCCAAGGACATCCCGGAAATCTGGTATCAGGTGCGCAAGAAGATCGACGACATTCGCGGCCAGTTTCCCCAGGGTATTCAGGGGCCGGGATTCAACGATGAATTCGGTGACGTGTACGGCTCGGTCTACGCCTTCACCGCCGATGGCCTGACCATGCGCCAGTTGCGCGATTACGTGGAGCAGGCGCGCGCAGAAATCCGCAACGTGCCGGGGCTGGGCAAGATCGAAATGGTCGGCCAGCAGGACGAAACGATTTACCTGAATTTCTCCACGCGCAAACTCGCCGCACTGGGTATCGACCAGCGTCAGGTGGTGCAGAGCCTGCAATCGCAGAACGCAGTGACTCCGGCCGGGGTGATCGAGGCGGGGCCGGAGCGGATCTCCGTGCGCACTTCGGGTCAGTTCGAATCGGAGAAAGATCTGGCCGAGGTCAACCTCAAGCTCAACGACCGTTTCTATCGTCTGGCCGACATCGCCGAGATCAGCCGTGGCTATGTCGATCCGGCGACACCGCAATTCCGCTTCGACGGCAAACCGGCTATCGGCCTGGCGATCGCCATGCAGAAGGGCGGCAACGTTCAGGAGTTCGGTAAGGCGCTGCACGAGCGCATCGACCAGCTCACCGCTGACTTGCCGGTCGGCGTCGGCGTGCACACGGTTTCCGATCAGGCGGTGGTGGTGGAAGAGGCCGTCGGCGGTTTCACCAGCGCCCTGTTCGAAGCAGTCATCATCGTGCTGGTGGTGAGCTTCATCAGCCTCGGCGTGCGCGCCGGTCTGGTGGTGGCCTGCTCGATTCCGCTGGTGCTGGCGATGGTGTTTGTGTTCATGGAATACAGCGGCATCACCATGCAGCGGATTTCCCTCGGCGCGCTGATCATTGCCCTCGGTCTGCTGGTGGACGACGCGATGATCACCGTGGAAATGATGGTCACGCGCCTGGAAATGGGCGAAAGCAGGGAGGAGGCGGCGACGTTCGCCTACACCTCGACGGCGTTCCCGATGCTCACCGGTACCCTGGTGACCGTCGCCGGTTTCGTGCCCATTGGCCTCAACGCCAGTTCTGCTGGGGAGTACACGTTTACGCTGTTTGCGGTGATTGCCGTGGCGATGATCGTCTCGTGGGTGGTGGCGGTGTTCTTCGCGCCAGTGATCGGCGTGCATATCCTCAGTGACAAGGTGAAGGCCCATGACGCCGAGCCGGGTCGCGTCGGCCGGGCATTCAACGGTGGTCTGTTGTGGGCCATGCGCAATCGCTGGTGGGCGATCGGCATCACCGTGCTGTTGTTCGTGCTGGCGGTGTTCTGCATGCGTTTCGTGCAGAACCAGTTCTTCCCGGCATCCGACCGCCCGGAAATTCTCGTTGACCTGAACCTGCCGCAAAACGCTTCCATTGATGAAACCCGCAAAGCCGTGGACAAGCTCGAAGCGACCCTCAAGGGTGACCCGGACATCGTGCGCTGGAGCACTTACATCGGTCAGGGCGCGATCCGTTTCTATCTGCCGCTGGATCAGCAATTGCAGAACCCGTACTACGCGCAGCTGGTGATCGTCAGCAAGGATTTCGAAGCCCGCGAGGCCCTGAGTCAGCGCCTGCGCGAGCGGCTGCACAAAGACTTCGTCGGTATCGGCAGCTATGTGCAGGCCCTGGAAATGGGCCCGCCGGTGGGGCGTCCGATTCAGTATCGAGTCAGCGGCAAAGACGTCGATCAGGTGCGCAAGCACGCCATCGACCTGGCCACCGAGCTGGACAAGAATCCGCACATCGGCGAGATCATTTACGACTGGAACGAGCCGGGCAAAGTCCTGCGCATCGACATCGCCCAGGACAAGGCGCGGCAGCTCGGGCTGTCCTCCGAAGACGTCGCCAACCTGATGAACAGCATCGTCAGCGGCTCGCCGTTGACTCAGGTCGATGACGACATCTACCTGATCAACGTGGTCGGTCGTGCCGTGGATTCCGAGCGCGGTACCCCGGAAACCCTGCAGAACCTGCAGATCGTCACGCCGAGCGGCACCTCGATTCCGCTGCTGGCGTTCGCCACCGTGCGTTATGAACTGGAGCAGCCACTGGTGTGGCGTCGCGATCGCTTGCCGACCATCACCATCAAGGCCTCGGTGCGTGATGAGATTCAGCCGACCGATCTGGTGAAACTGCTCAAGCCGTCGATTGACGCTTTCGCATCCAAATTGCCGGTCGGCTACAAGGTCGCCACCGGCGGTACGGTCGAGGAAAGTGGCAAGGCCCAGGGGCCGATTGCCAAAGTGCTGCCGCTGATGCTGTTCCTCATGGCGACGTTCCTGATGATCCAGTTGCACAGCGTGCAGAAGATGTTCCTGGTCGCCAGTGTCGCGCCGCTGGGGCTGATCGGCGTGGTCCTGGCGCTGGTGCCGACCGGCACGCCGATGGGCTTCGTGGCGATCCTCGGGATTCTCGCGCTGATCGGCATCATCATCCGTAACTCGGTGATTCTGGTGACGCAGATCGATGAGTTCGAGCAGAAAGGCTACGCACCGTGGGACGCGGTCGTGGAAGCGACCGAACACCGGCGCCGACCGATCCTGCTCACCGCTGCGGCGGCGAGCATGGGCATGATCCCGATCGCCCGCGAAGTGTTCTGGGGGCCGATGGCCTACGCGATGATTGGCGGCATCGTCGTGGCGACCCTGCTGACGCTGCTATTCCTGCCGGCGCTGTATGTGGCCTGGTACAGGATTCGCGAGCCTGAAAAAGAATCTTCCTGAAGCAAAAGCAAAAGATCGTAGCCTTCGGCAGCGCCTACAGGGAAACGCATTCCCACGTAGGAGCTGCCGAAGGCTGCGATCTTTTGATATTCAATCAACTCGACGCCACACGCTCGCCAGCCACGGTTGCTGTTCGCGCGGCAAGCCGGCCGGCCGGTAATAGTGCTCAAGCTCGACAAAGCCCGCCGTCTTCAGCAACCCGCGCCAAGCCTCGAGGTCGTGATACGAGCCGTAGCGCGGGCCGTTCCAGCCTTCGCGGTTGTCCCCGCGCGGATTGGAGCTGAACAGCACGCCGCCCGGTTTCAGGGTGCCGTGCAGTTGCCGTAGCACTTGCGGCAATACCTGCAACGGCACATGAAACAGCACGGCATTGGCGAAGACGCCGTCGAAGCGCTCGGCCGGCAGATCAAGTTTGAGAAAATCCTGCTGCCAGACTTCGCAACCGCTGTCCTCGCGGGCCATGCGTGCGAACTCCTGCGAGCCATCGAGGCCGATCGCCATGTGGCCCATGCGCGTGAAGGTCTGCAAATCCCGTCCCGGACCGCAGCCGAAATCGAGAATCGTCAACGGTGACTCAGCCTGAATATGGCGCAACAGGGCTTCGATATTCTGACTGACATCGTGGTCGCGAGTGCCTTCGCGGAAATCCTCGGCCACCGAGTTGTAGTGACTGAGGGTTGTGGCGGTGATCTGTTCGAGGTCACTGGGCGTTTGCTTCATGATCGGTGCTGTATGGGCGAAGAGAGAGCGGACTATAAGCTTTTTCGCCGGCAAAAAAACGCCGCCTGCGCTGGTGCCAGCGCAGGCGGCGATGGGTGCAGGCTTTAAAGCTGCTTTGCGCCCAGGCAATCGATCGAACGGTCCATCATCGCTTTGGCCATTTCCAGCAAATGCCAGACCGAGAACACCATGGCTCGATCCGCGCCCCCGAGGTGGTCACCGCATTGATGGACGGTCACCGAAGCGCAGCGCAGCAGATCGGCAACATACAATTGAGCATCCTCCAGCGTCACATCTTCGCTGATGCTGTAGACGCGTTTCTGTCCCGCCAACGTGACCTGAGTGCCAGCCAGATGCGAGTCAACGGCGCGGCACAATGCAGAGCGATCCTTGAGCAAATCCTCGGTGAACCGCTTGCTGGAAGTAAGGCTGAGTGGCGGATCGGTGAGATTTTTTTCCATGGGTAAACTCCTGACATCAAGTGGGAGCCAACCATTTCGCGACTAAACGAGCAGGACGGCGGCTGCACGCAGATCAGTCGTCGGCCGCCGGTTATCGACGCACCCGAAAGTGCCCTGCGTACAGCCAACATCAGACAGCTAAAAGCCTCTGCCGAGGTCAGGCCTGACTGCACGCCCAGCGAATCCGGACAACTGAATCCGGTCACCGCAAAACAGTGACGACCGGAGATTAGCTACCGGATATTTCGGGTACAAGCGGGCAAATTATTCTAGGAATCGTCCTGCAAACCCATGTGGTTCGGGCTGGCGAAACGCTAAAAACCGTGTAGGAGACATCTGATTTTCACTAAGGGCAATGCCGAAAATTTTGCGATCACATGGGCTAGGTTGATGGCCACCTGCCGCCATCGACCTTAGCGCTTATTCAGCCCTCGCGCCAGTCTGTACTAGCGCAACTGATCGGCAAGCCTTGGCGAATGAATACGCTGTCTGGGCGCGCAGACCAAAAAGCAACTGGTAGTTCTTACAGTATCGCGCCAGAGGAAACGGGTTCAGGCTTGGAGTATTGACACCAGGGGCTCGCCTAGCCGTGAACACCCACGCTGATACCGCCACTCCGACCTTGTCGGTCATTGACCCGCGCGCACTGGCGGTTCGCAGCGTTGCCTATTGCCGACACCCGGATAAAGCCGACATCGAATCGCGCATCATCCGGCAGATCTTTGATGAGGCGGGGCGTCAGGTAGCGTCGTGGGATCCGCGTTTGTACGGCGTTGCGCCCAAGCCGAATCTGGCCACACTCTACGCATTGAGCGGTCAAGCGTTACTCGCCGACAGCGTCGACGCCGGTTGGCAGGTGCGGCTGTTGAATGAAGCGGGTTCGATGTGTTCTGGCTGGGATGCGCGGGGCAGTCAGAGTCACCGCCAATACGATGATCTGCAGCGACCGCTAGCCCTCACCGAGCAGGCGCACGCCGGGCCGCCTCGCGTGGTCGAGCGCTGGACCTATGCAAAAGCCACCGATGAACGCGCGCTGCACAACCAGTGCGGTCGACCGATCCGCCACGACGACCCGGCCGGCAATCGGCATTTCGATGGCTATGGCCTCGCTGGCGCAGTGGTGGTGGAGTCGCGACGCTTTTTGATCGAGCTCGAGACGCCTGACTGGCCGCTCGAACCCGACCGGCGGGATGACTATCTCGAGGAAACCACCTACGTCAGCCGACAGACTTTCACTGCAACCGGCGACTTGCAGCATCACACCGACGCGGTAGGCAACCTCCGGACCCAGCATTACAACATCGCCGGGCAAGCTTGCGCGATCTGGTTGTTACAGGCCGGCGAGGGCCGGCAGCCGAAGTGCCTGGTCAGCGCCATTCGCTACAACGCGCAGGGTCAGATCGAAAGTGAAACGGCCGGCAACGGCGTCATCGCCCGTGCCGAATACACCCGCGATGACGGCCGGTTGCTCAGACTGCTCGCCAGTGTCGGCACGCGCCCTCCGTTGCAGGATCTGAATTACGTCTACGATCCGGTGGGCAACGTCATCAGCCTGGAAGACAAGACTCAATCCGTGTCCTGGTTCAACAATCAGCGCATCGATCCGGTCAGTCGGTATCGCTACGACAGCCTTTATCAACTGGTCGAGGCCAGCGGCTGGGAAGTCAGCCAGCCCAGCCACGGTCCGGCCTTGCCGGAGCTGCTGCCAACGCCGCTCGATCCCAATCAACGGCGCAACTACACGCAGAAATTCGACTACGACGCAGCGGGCAACCTGGTCACTCGCCACCACAGCGGTGCGCCGGGATTTTCGATGTTTACTTCGGCTTACAGCAACCGAAGCCTGGCGCAGCACGCCGATGGTTCTTTGCCCGGGGAATCGGAGATAGCGCTGGGATTTGATGCGGCGGGCAATCAGTTGGAGTTGCAACGCGGTCAGGCCATGTACTGGAACGTACGCAATGAGTTAAGCCGGGTTGTGTTGGTGAAGCGTGCGAATGAAAGCGATGACTACGAATGTTATGGCTACGACGAGCCGGGCCATCGGTTGCGTAAAACCACTGTCAGCCACGCGTCCGGTCAGACGCTGACGGCAGAAGTTCGTTATCTGCCGGGGCTCGAGATTTATCGCGAAGTCGATGGTGTCGAGCGACATGTCGTCAGTGTCGATACCGGGCGCAATCGGGTACGACTGCTGCACTGGCCAAGCGGGGTGGAAGGCGACCAACTGCGTTACAGCCTCAGTGATCATCTCGGTTCCAGCACGCTGGAATTGGATGATGGTGCGGGGATTTTGACTCAGGAGCACTATTACCCGTTTGGTGGCACGGCGTGCTGGGCGGGTAAAAATGCATTGGCGGCGAAAAACAAAACGATTCGCTACTCAGGCAAAGAGCGGGATGCGACCGGTCTTTACTATTATGGATATCGTTATTACGCGCCGTGGTTGCAGCGCTGGATAAGTGGCGATCCTGCAGGAGCAGTTAATGGGTTGAATTTATTTTGTTTTGTTGCGAATACGCCTGTCGTTAATAATGATCTGGATGGGAGGTGGTTTTATGAAGGTGAAAATGATTTTATTGAAACATCTCTCATTCAATCAGGTAAGCGGATTGTGTCACGCGGACTTGATCAGTTTCCTATGCATCTTTCAGCCATCATAAGCTCCCAGCTACCCGAAATGGGACAAGTTTTTTCTGAAGCGATTTATGCATTAACCCAAGGCTTTACAGAATCTCCAGCAGTTTTACAAAGTTATTTTGGCCCTGAATACAGGGCAGTAGAAAATCAGCTTTCACACGTTTGGATGCGTGGGTTAGATATGACAAATGCTTATGGCGGACAGGCAGCAAGAGGGAAGTTTTTAGGTTTTGTAGGCGGTCCGGGACCTGAGAGGCACTCAAACGCGGAGGTCAGACCAGACGATTTTTATGGACGAATTGCTATTAACTTATCTAGGGTCGATGGTGATTTTGAAATGGTTTTGGGGCACGAATTACTGCATTTGAACAGGGTTAACAGAATTGGCGCTGTTGGGCCGAATGCGGTGGATAATTTCTATTTGAACTCCAGAAGTCCGGAAATCTTGAACTATCCAGTGATGCAGTACGAACTCCCGGCTAGAGGGGTTTCAGAAGCTATTATGAATGGTGGTTTAAATTTAGAGTTTTCAGAAAGGTATCCGGCGTCCCATCGTGACTTCATTACGTCCGTTGAGAATTATATGGGGCTTCCAGGTATGCTGGATCTTGAAACTTCGATTTCCATGTTTAATGAGGCTCCTCATATGCGCGCGCAAATGGCACTCAATAACGCGGACAGCATTGTTTTTTTGCGGCAAAAAGTATGAGTCAGCTTTATCGGGCGAGGCAGGAAAACAGCAATTTGTTTTACAACTTGATTAATGGCTAAAACCGCTATTGACTCAAGCTTCTAATTGACGAAATGCAGCGGAAGTCCGCCCCGGGGGGGCGGCACAGATGAAAGATCGGTCCCATCGGTGAAGGAAACTAACCCTGTACTCAGCGTTTGTTGAGCCCCCGCGCCAACCGATCCCCACCCAACTGAATCACCGCTACCAGCGCCACCAGCAAGACAATCACCGTCAACATGATCTGGCTATCGAAGCGCTGATAGCCGTACCGATAAGCGATATCCCCCAGCCCACCAGCGCCAATTGCCCCAGCCATGGCCGACGAATTGATCATTGTCACCAGGGTGATGGTGAACCCTCCGACAATCCCCGGCAGCGCCTCGGGCAGCAGCACATGCCAGACGATATGCCAACGCCGGCAACCCATGGCCTGCGCGGCTTCGATCAGGCCATGATCGACCTCGCGCAAACTGACTTCGGCGATCCGCGCGAAGAACGGCGTTGCCGCGATTGTCAGCGGCACCACAGCGGCCCACACGCCATAGGTAGTGCCGACGATCAGGCGGGTGAACGGAATCAGCGCGACCATCAGGATCAGGAACGGAATCGAGCGGAACAGATTGACGAAGGCGCCCAGCGCACGGTTCAACAGCGGTGCCTCATAGATCCCGCCCTTGTCGCTGGTGACCAGAATGACCGCCATGGGAATGCCCACCAGCAGCGCGATCAGCGACGACACGCCGACCATCAGGAAAGTGTCGATAAAACCCTGCAGCAAGCGATCAAACCACATAGCCCAATACCTCCACTCGTTGCGCCCATTGCCCGGCGCGTTCGCGCAATTGTTCGGCGCTGTACGCCGAGCCGCTGACGGCCAGCAACAGCTGCCCCAGCGCGTGACCCTGAATCCTTTCCACGCCGCCCTGAAGCAGCTTCACTTGGCCACCCAACGCCGCAAACAACGCGGCCAGATCTGGCTCATCAGCGGCACTGCCGGTGAACTGCAAACGCAACACCACCGCTGCATCAGACGCCGTGGATGCCGCCTGCAAACGGCTTTGCAATTCTTCCGGCAAGGCGTGTTGCAGCGGCGCGAGCAAGGTCTGGCTGACCTCGTGTTGCGGATTGCCGAACACTTGCCACACCGGCCCTTGCTCGACCACATGGCCATGCTCAAGCACGACGACGCGATCGCAGATCTCGCGGATCACTGCCATTTCGTGAGTGATCAGCACAATGGTCAGGCCGAGGCGTTTGTTGATCTCGCGCAACAGGCCGAGGATCGACTGCGTGGTCTCCGGATCCAGCGCCGATGTCGCTTCATCGCAGAGCAGAATGTCCGGGTCATGCACCAGCGCGCGGGCAATGCCGACACGCTGTTTCTGCCCGCCGGAGAGTTGCGCCGGGTAGGCCTTGTGCTTGCTCTGCAGGCCGACCAGTTCGAGCAGTTCGCGGACCTTGTTGTCGCGCTGCTCCTTCGGCACACCGGCGACTTTCAGTGGCAACTCGACGTTCTGCCAGACGGTCTTGGCCGACATCAGATTGAAGTGCTGGAAGATCATGCCGATACGCCGGCGCAGAGCGACGAGGCGGTCTTCATCGAACTCGCCGATATTGACCTGATCGATCAGCACCCGCCCCGACGTTGGCTGCTCCAGGCGATTGATCGTGCGGATCAGCGACGACTTGCCAGCGCCGCTGCGGCCGATGATGCCGAACACTTCGCCGCGCTGAATCGCCAGGTCGATGCCCTGCAAGGCGGCGACCGGACCTTGTCGGCCGTTGTAGGTTTTGCCCACGCCGATAAAGCGTACGTGGGCGCGATTCAACTCGGGGTGCAGCTCGGTTTTTTCAGCATTGTGTGGCTCTGGAAGCTCCAGTCGCCGTTGGATCGCGGCAGTCATGTTCAGCTTTCCCAACCGGCCTGATAGAGCTTGCCGTGGGCCTTGTCCAGCGCCGCGCGGACGGCTGGCGAATGCTGATAGATGTCGACGAACTTGATCAGGCGCGGGTCGGCTTTGCTCTTCGGCTGGATGACGAACTGGATAACGTATTCCTTGTGATCGAGACCGTCGAACAGCAGCGCCGAGCCGGCATCGAAGGTCTTCGCCAAGCGGATATAGGCTGGATAACCCTGGACCAGATCGGCGTCGTCATACGCGCGCACCAGTTGCACGGCTTCGACCTGAAGGATCCTGATCTTCTTCGGATTGGCGACGATGTCGTCCTCGGTGGCCTTGTAGCCGACGCCCGGTTTCAGGGTGATCAACCCGGCCTTGGCGAGCAATTGCAAACCACGTCCGCTGTTGATCGGGTCATTGGCGATGGCCACGCTGGCGCCTTCCGGCAGCTCATCGAAGCTTTTGTATTTCTTCGAATACAGGCCGACGTTGTTGATGATCCCCGGTGCGAACGGCACCAGATCGAAACCGGACGCGGCCTTGGCATTTTCCAGAAACGGAATGTGCTGGAAGTAATTCACATCGATGTCGCCAGCAGCGAGGCTGACGTTGGGGGCGATCCAGTCGGTGAACTCCACCAGCTCGACTTTCAGGCCTTGTTTGGAGGCTTCCTCGACGGCGGCTTCCAGGGGAATGGCGAAGGCGGCGGTGGTGCCGATTTTCAGCGGCGCATCGGCAGCGAATACCGCCGGGCTGAACAGGCCGAAGGCCAGGGCCAGTGCTTTGACTGGGTGGGTCAGGATTTTTTTGGTCATGGTGGTTTTTCCAGTCAGTGCATGAATTTTGCTGTCGGGGAGGGCCTCTTCGCGAGCAGGCTCGCTCCCACAGGGGTATACATTTCAAATGTGGGAGCGAGCCTGCTCGCGAAGCTTCTGATGCCTGTACGAAGATCCGCTGTGTTGTTCAGGCAGCTGCGCCTCACCGTGAAACAACTTCTCGCGCAAGGTGCCGCTGTCATACGCGGTCTTGTACGAGCCGCGCCGCTGCAACTCGGGAATCACCAGTTCGATGAAATCGACATAGCTTTCCGGGGTGACGATGCGCGTGAGGTTGAAGCCGTCCAGACCGGTTTCGGCGATCCACGATTCCAGCTCATCTGCGACTTTTTCAGGCGAACCGATCACCGTGATGTAGCGGCCACCGAGGGCGTGCTGGTCGAGCAATTTGCGCCGGGTCCAGTCGTTGTTCTGCAGGTTTTTCGTCGCCGATTGAATGGCGTTGCTCTTCACGTACTGGATCGGCTCATCGATTTCGTATTGGGCAAAGTCGATGCCGGTGGAGGCGGAAAAATGCGCCACGCCGGCCTCGGCGCTGGCGTAACTCAGGTACTCGGCATGCTTGGCCCACGCCGCTTCTTCGGTGGCGCCGACGATTACATTGAGGCCCATGAACACTTTGATGTCTTGAGGATTGCGCCCGGATTCGACGGCACTGGCGCGGACCTTGTCGACCTGCAATTTGGTCGACGGCTTGTTCTGGCCGCTGATGAATACGCACTCGGCGTGACGCCCGGCAAACAGCAAGCCGCGATCGGAGCTGCCGGCCTGGAACAATACCGGCGTGCGCTGCGGGGACGGCTCGCAGAGGTGATAACCCTCGACCTGATAGAACTCGCCCTTGTGCTCGACCTTGTGCACTTTTTCCGGGTTGGCGTAGATACGCTCCTCGCGGTCGTTGAGCACCGCGCCGTTCTCCCAGCTGCCTTCCCAAAGCTTGTACAACACCTGCAGATATTCTTCGGCCTGGTCGTAGCGCCGGTCATGTTCGACCTGTTCGCGCAGGCCCATGGCTTTGGCGGCGCTGTCCAGATAACCGGTGACGATGTTCCAGCCAACGCGGCCGCGACTCAGATGATCGAGCGTCGACATGCGTCGGGCAAACAGATACGGCGGCTCGTAAGTGAGATTGGCGGTGAGGCCGAAGCCGAGGTTCTTGGTGACGGCGGCCATCGCTGAAACCAGCAGCAGCGGATCGTTGACCGGCAACTGGATCGACTCTTTCAGCGTGACGTCCACCGAGTTCTGGTAGACGTCGTAGACGCCGACGATATCAGCGATGAACAAGCCATCGAACAGACCGCGTTCAAGTAACTGCGCCAGTTCGGTCCAGTACTCGATCGTGTTGTAGCGGGTCGAGGTGTCGCGCGGATGCGTCCACAGGCCGTGATTGATATGGCCGATGCAGTTCATGTTGAACGCGTTGAGCAAAATCTTCTTTTTCGCAGCAGTCATCAGATCGTCCCTCGCAGCGGAGGGTTCTCATCGTTGAGGTAATAATTGCCTACTGCGTGATACTTCCAGCGCACCGGGTCGTGCAGGGTGTGCACGCGAGCGTTGCGCCAGTGGCGGTCGAGGCCGTGTTCACTCAGCGTCGCCTGGCTGCCGGCCAGTTCGAACAAGGTGCTGCCGGCGGCGAGGGAAATTTCCGTACTGATCGCCCGCGCTTCGGCAACTGCAATCGAGGCGGCGGCGACGGTTTCGGCGTTGGTTTCCGCTTGCGCGGCATCGAGGATTTCGCCGGCACGTTCCAGCAAGGCTTCGGTGGCGTGCAGCCGGATGCTCAAATGGCCGAAGCTCTTCAGCGTCAGCGGATCTTCGGTGGCCTTGTCGTTGCCGGAATCGATCCACGGGCGGGTCTTGCTGCGCACGAAATGCAAGGCATCTTCGTAAGCGGCGCGGGCGATGCCGGTGTCGATGGCGGCGTGGAGAATCTGCGCCAGCGGGCCGACCGTGGTCGGGCGTTCGAAAGCGCTCTGGAACTGCAGCACATCTTCGGCCGCTACATGCACATCTTCGAACACCACCGAGCCGCTGCCGGTGGTGCGCTGGCCGAAGCCGCTCCAGTCGTCGATCACCGCCAGGCCTTTGCTCTCACGCGGGACGAAGGCCAGTTGCTGCACGCCGTTTTCATCGACCACTGACGTCGGAATGCGCTGCGCGTAAATCGCCCCGGTCGAGTAAAACTTGCGCCCGTTGATGCGATAGCCAGCGCCGTCGCGTTTGAGACTGGTGACGCGGTCATGAGCGGTTCTGGTGCCCAGTTCCGCCAGCGCATTGCCGAAGCGCTGGCCGGCGAGGACCTCGGCGTACAGGCGCTGTTTCTGTTCGTCGCTGCCATTCACACGCAGCACTTCCAGTGCGTAGAAATGGTTCTGCGGAATCTGCCCGAGTGAACCGTCGGCCTGAGCGATGAGCGCGATGACTTTGGCCAGGGTGACGTTGGATACGCCCGCGCCGCCGTATTTTTTTGGCACGCTGATGCCCCACAGGCCGGAGCGGGAAAACACTTCGAGCTCGGCCAATGGCAGGCGGCGTTCGCGGTCGCGCAGGGCGCTGTCGCGTTTGAAATCTTCGGCCAGGTCGCTGGCGACGATCAGGGCTTGCTCATCGCTGGTGATGAGCGCGACGTGATGGGAAAGCGTCATAGGGGGTTCTCCAGATGACTGGTCGTCTCAGATCCAGGAATGGCGAGCCGGCAAAGTGCCGTTCAGGCGATAGGCGCCGACCGCGTGATATTTCCAGCGCACCGGGTCGTGCAGGGTGTGCACGCGGGCGTTGCGCCAGTGGCGGTCGAGATTGAATTCGGCGAGGGTCGCGCGGCTGCCGGCGAGTTCGAAGAGCTTTTCGCTGGCCAGCAGCGAAACCTCGGTGGTCAGCACTTTCGCTTCGGCCACGGCGATCGAAGCGCGTGCGGCGGATTCGGCAGTCAGCGGCGCGGCGTGGACTTCATCGAGTACTTGGCCGGCCTTGCGCAGCAGCGCTTCGGCGGCGTGCAGTTCGATTTTCAGTTTGCCGATATCGGCGATCACGTAGAGGTCATCGCTGGCGCGCTCGACCTTGGCGTCGATCCATGGCCGCGCGCGGGTTTTGACGAAGTCGATGGCGTCGTCGATAGCACCACGGGCGATGCCAGCGTCGATCGCCGCCTGTATCAGCTGCGACACTGCGCCCTGGGTGTTCGGCTTATCGTTGATCTTCCAGTTGTCGATGACCAGGCTCGACTCGACGCGCACGTTGTTCAGCAGGATCGTGCCGCTGGCGGTGGTGCGCTGGCCGAAGCCCGACCAGTCATCGACGATGCGCAGACCCGGCGTCCCACGACGGACGAAGGCCAGTACTTGCCTGCCATCATCATTGAGCGCTTTCACCGCGACCCAATGCGCAAACAGCGCGCCGGTGGAGTAGAACTTCTCGCCGTTGATCACGAAATCGGCGCCGTCGGCGCTGATTCGCGCCTTCAGTTCCAGGGTGTTTTTGGTGCCGCGTTCCGGGCCGGCGTTACCGATGCGCCAGCCTTCCAGAACACTCTGGAACAACTGCTTTTTCTGCGCTTCGGTGGCGCTGCCGAGCACAAGATTGATGATGCCGAACTGGTTCTGCGGAATCTGCCCGAGCGCCGGGTCGGCGGCGGAAATGATCGCAAAGACTTCAGCCAGCGTGACGAAGGAAACCTGCGGGCCACCGTACTCACGCGGGATGGCAATGCTGCCGAGGCCGCTGCGGGTGAACTGTTCGATTTCCGACCATGGCAGCTTGCGTTGGCGGTCGCGTTTGGCCGCCTGCACCCGGGCGACTTGCGCCAGATCCTGAGCGGCCTTGATGGCTTGAGCATCGTTGCGCAAGACTTGCGCGGGCAACAACAGCGGGGCGATGTCCAGGTCGGACTGCACGTTTGCATCTGCAAGACTGGACATCAGTGCCGCTCCCTGGCTGCACGCAATGCCCTGGCGATCTGCACTGGGGTGATTGTGTTCCGGACCATACCTACCTCACATTTCATGAAAAACGCCGCGAAGTGCGACGATTGAAAGAATGTCCGGTGGTCCGGTGCATATACCCTAAGCGTGTATAAAAATTAAATAAACTAACTTTTAGGAATATGCATAGAAGGGGGATGTTCGCGTTGGGCGGCGCCTTGCAGGTGAGAGGGAGCGCACCCTCTCACCCCTGAGCACGGCTCACTGGGTACGTGATTCGGCGGCCTTGAATTCGGGCTTCGAGGGGACTTTCACATACGGATTCACGCAACCGATTTTCAACGTGCGCGGCGGTGCCCAGCGCGAGTTATTGCCGACCCGGTCGAGGATGCAATACGTCACGTCCAGCCGCAGATCCTCGCCTGCTTCGACGATGACTGCCGGTGGTATCCAGACCTGAATCGGCAGGCCGACATCCGCTGCCGTGACTGGCGCCAGATCCATGCGCACATCACCCCAGCGCAGGGTGATGGCGTCGTCTTCGGCCATGTTCAGGTAGGGCTCGATAGTCAGCGGCACGCCGCGTTTGATCTGGTTGGGATTTACACCCTGACGGCGAATCGTTTCAGGGATGATCACCGGTGCCAGTTGCTGATTTTCGTCTTCGCACTGCCCGGTGGGCTGGCCACCTGGGCAATCGAGTTTGACCTGCACTCGGGTGGCTGCCGATAACGCCGGACCTTGGCCGACCTGCATCACGCGGTAGTGAATACGCGCGGTGCCATTGGTGATGAAACTCTCCGGCACCCGCAGGCTGACGGACTCGCCGACATCGGTGGCGCCGAGGACTTTTGAAGCGACATAACACTTGTTCCAGAACAGCTCGATCAGGTCACCATCGTCCATGCCAAGGTAGGGCGGCACATCGACCAGCAGGTGAGCGGCTGTCGCCAGGTTGACGCCGGTTCTTTGTGCGCATGCCAGCGTTGGCGCTGCAAGTTCGGGGGTGTGCGAAGTGCGGGTCATCGGTTTCTCTCCTTGAAGTCTTGCAGCGAAATCCGTTTCTGGAAAACAAAGGCGCGAATCAACTGGCAATAGAAGCGACGAGTATTTGCTCAGTATTAGTTAGTTTTTTTGAACTAAGTGGCGCCGGTTGTCGACTAGATAAAAGTCTGCGGAGAGGAGTGTCAATAGAAGAGGTTAGTTAATCCATGAATTACAAGTTAATCAGAAACTTCCTACGTCGTTGAGGCATTAAGACTAAGTTATGTAGTAAGTTCGGCTACAGAAAAACGCCGATTTCGCTGCGTTTTTTGCGTGTTTGTGCGCGGGCAGAGGTATGCGGATGTGACGATTCCAGAATGAGAGCAACCATTGCGCAATGTTTATCTTCACACTTGAGTAATAAATAATTGAAAGATTTAACTGCCGCGAAGACGCAACTTCCGTCCGTGGAAGTTGGCGGGGATTGCGGAAATCGTTCTCAGGCGTGATTCAGAAACTTGCTGAGAAACTGTTGGGTGCGTTCTTCTTTCGGATTGGCAAACAGTGCCTTGGCTTCACCCTGTTCGACAATTACGCCCTTGTCGAAAAACACCACGCGATTGGCCACGTCACGGGCAAAACCCATTTCGTGGGTGACAATCACCATGGTGCGATTTTCTTCGGCAAGACCGCGAATGGTCGCCAGCACTTCGCCGACCAGTTCCGGGTCGAGAGCGGAGGTCGGTTCGTCGAACAGAATCACTTCCGGCTCCATCGCCAGCGCCCGGGCGATCGCCACGCGCTGTTGCTGACCACCGGAGAGACGACGTGGATACGCGTCCTCCTTGCCGGCAAGCCCCACTTTGGTCAGCAGCTTTTTGCCCAGGGCAATCGCTTGTTCGCGCGGCATCTTCTTGACCACGATCGGGCCTTCGATGACGTTTTCCAAGGCGGTGCGATGGGGGAACAGGTTGAAGTTCTGGAACACGAAGCCGACGTGCTGGCGCAGGTTGCGCACCAGACTCTGCTGCTGGTTCAGCGGGCGGCTGGTATCGATTTCGATATCGCCGACCTTGATCCGGCCGCTGGTGGGTTCTTCAAGGAAATTCAGGCAGCGCAGGAACGTCGTTTTCCCCGAGCCGCTGGGGCCGATGATCGCGACGACTTCGCCTTCCTTTACCTCAAGGTCGATGCCGTTGAGCACGACCTGACTCTTGAATTGCTTGGTCAGTTTTTCCACGACAATCATCGCGTCAGGACTCCTGGTCGTGCCGATTGACCCGCTCTTCCAACTTGTTCTGCAAGTGCGAAAGCACCGTGGCCAGAATCCAGTAGATCAGTGCGGCGGCAAGATACATGGTGAAGACTTCGAAAGTCCGGGCGGTAATCAGCTGCGCCTGACGGAACAGCTCCGGTACCTGAATGGTCGCAGCGAGGGCGGTGTCCTTGACCAGCGAAATGAAGCTGTTGCCCAGCGGCGGCAATGCCGTGCGCATCGCTTGCGGCAGGATCGCCCGGCGCAGGGTCTGCGCGCGGGTCATGCCGATACTCGCAGCAGCCTCCCACTGACCGCGCTCGATCGAACCGATCGCGGCACGGAGGATTTCACAGGCGTAGGCGGCCATGTTCAGCGAAAAGCCGATCAGTGCTGCCGGTAGCGGATCAAGCTCCATGCCCAGTTGCGGCAAGCCGTAATAGATCACGAACAGCTGCACCAGCAACGGCGTGCCGCGAAAGAACGACACGTAGATGCGTGCCAGCCAACTGACCGATTTGAAGCGCGACAGGCGCATCAGCGCGAGGCCGAAGCCCAGCAGCAGACCGAAAAACATCCCGCCGAGGCTGAGGACTACCGTGTAGTACGCGCCCTTCAACAGAAAGGGCGCGGAATCCAGCGCGAGTTGGAAAGCCTCTTCCATTATTTGGTGACGTCTGCGTTGAAGTATTTCTTCGACAGTTTCTCAAGAGTGCCGTCGGCACGCAGTTCGTCGAGCGCCTTGTTCACCGCAGCCAGCAGTTCAGGCTCGCCTTTGCGCAGGGCGATACCGGATTCCTGACGCGAGAAGGCCTCACCGGCGGCCACGGTTTTCGGGGCTTTCTTGGCGTATTCGAGGGCAGCCAGACGGTCGATCAGGATGGCATCGGTACGACCATTGTTGAGGTCGGCAAACTTGGTCGGATCATCATCGTAGGTGCGCACGTCAGCACCCGGCACGTTGGCGCGAACCCACTGCTCGTAGTTGGTGCCCAGGCCGACACCGACTTTCTTGCCGGACAGGTCAGCGGCAGTCTTGATATTCAGGGCCGACTCTTTGCTTTTCAGCACGAGGGCCTGGATGCCGGAGACGGTATAGGGTTCGGAGAAGTCATACTTCTTCTTGCGCTCGTCGGAGATGGTCACTTGATTGACCACCAGGTCCAGACGCTTGGATTCCAGGGCTGCGAGGATACCGTCCCACTTTGTTGGCTGGATCTTTGCCTTGACGCCGAGCTTCTGCGCCAGCGCTTCGGACAGCTCGACTTCAAAACCCGACAGCTTGCCGTTCTCGTCGACGTAGCTGAACGGTGGGTAAGTGCCTTCCAGGCCGACGTTGAGAACGCCTTTGTCCTTGATCTGTTGCAGCTGCTCACCGGCCACTGCCTGACCGATCAGGCCGGCGCTCAGCGCAAGACCCAGCGAACCGACCAGCAGAGTGCGACGTAGTGCGGAAAAATTCATGACAAGCCCCTGTGTTTTCTTATGGAAGACGCTTAAGGAATGTAGGCAAATTGGTGATTTGAACGACAGCGCTATCCTGCCTTAAAGCAGCGTAAGCGTCTCGCCCGAAATTCGCCTGCGGCGAGACTATAAGATGTCTTTTTTAGACTTGAAAATACCTAATATGGAATCTTTTATTCATTTAAGGAATATCAGCGAATTCTTAAAAGATCGCAGCCTTCGGCAGCTCCTACAGGTGATCTCATGTTGGAGCTGCCGAAGCTGCGATCTCTTGGATCTGCTCTTATAGAAAATCCTTGTAGGCAAACAACGCCGGCGCGCCACCGGTGTGCAGGAAGATGATCGGACCGTCATCGAAGCGCTGCCGGCCAATCCCGTCGAGCAGACCGGCCATGGCCTTGCCGGTATAGACCGGGTCAAGCAACAGACCTTCCTGACCCGCCAACAGTTTCACCGCCGCCAGCGTGCCGGCATTCGGCTCGCCATAACGCGGGCCGAAATATTCGTCCCACAGCTCGACCTTGAAGCTGGTCGGCAACTCGACACCCAGCAGCTCAGCGGTGCGCTCGGCCAAACCCTGAACCTTCGGCCGCTGATCTTCGTCACTGCGCGAAACGGTCACGCCGATCACCGGCAGTTGCGGCAGCGCCTCACTCAGTGCCAGCCCCAAACCACTGTGAGTCCCGGCACTGCCCGACGCCAGCACCACAGCGGCGAAATCGAGGCCGCTGTCCTTGATCTGCTCAGCCAGCTCCAGCCCGGCGCGCACGTAGCCTAAGGCACCGAGCGCGTTGGAGCCGCCAATCGGCACCAGATACGGTTTTTTGCCGTTGCTGCGCAGGCGCACGGCGAGGGCGGCCAGTTGTTCGTCGGCATTGTCGAGGTTATCGACCAGCTCGACCCTGGTGTCGAACAGATCCAGCAGCAAGCGGTTGCCGTTGCCGGTGTAATTGCCGTCATCAGTGCCCAGCGGATTTTCCAGCAGCGCCACACAGCCCAGGCCGAGTTTCGCGGCCAGCGCGGCGGTCTGGCGCACGTGGTTCGATTGCAACGCCCCTGCCGTGATCAGCGTGTCAGCGCCTTGCGCGAGCGCGTCGGCGGCGAGGTATTCGAGTTTGCGCAGCTTGTTGCCGCCCATCGCCAGCGGCGTCAGGTCATCGCGCTTGATGTACACCTCGCGACCAAGCCAGGCGGACAAGCGTTCGAGTTTTTCCAGCGGCGTGGGATGGCTCAGCAGTTCGAGACGGGAAAAGCGTTGCAGCTGTTGTTTGATCATGAGTCCGTACTGGCGCAGAAGAATGAAAGGACTATAGGCACGCGCTTTTGCTCGGGCAACCGCCAATCGCTTATAGCCAAATGAACTGACGCCAGCACTATCGGTTCTTAATTCGTCGGCAAAGGCATGCCGTAAAGTAGGCGCCGTTGACGCGGCCAGACAGTCCGGCCGCCCGTTAGGAGTCTTTACCGTGAGCGAGCGTTCCAGCCATTGGCAATTGCAGACCATCGTCAGCCAGCTGCGCAGCGCGCGGGATCAGTGGCGTGCACAGAATGGTCGGGCTTCAGGGGAGCAGGGCGGGCGCGAATTGCCATCGCGAGCGGCGATGGCGGAAATCCTCGAGGCGCTGTGTGGCGCGCTGTTCCCGATGCGCCTCGGGCCGGTCGATCTGCGTGAAGAAAGTGAAGATTTCTACGTCGGCCACACGCTTGATGTAGCGCTCAATGCATTGCTGGCGCAGACACGCCTGGAGCTGCGTTACGTCGCTCGCCACAGCGCGCAGGACGACAGTGAAGTCGAGACCCGCGCCATCCAGATCGTGCAGGATTTCGCTTTGGCCTTGCCGGGGCTGCGCACGCTGCTCGACACCGATGTGCTGGCGGCCTATCACGGCGACCCGGCGGCACGCAGCGTCGATGAAGTGCTGCTCTGCTATCCGGGCATTCTCGCGGTGATTCACCATCGCCTGGCGCACCATTTATACCGTGCCGGGCTGCCGCTGCTGGCGCGGATCAGCGCGGAAATCGCGCATTCGGCGACGGGCATCGATATCCACCCCGGCGCGCAGATCGGCCGCAGCTTCTTCATCGATCACGGCACCGGTGTAGTGATTGGCGAAACCGCGATCATTGGTGAGCGGGTGCGGATTTATCAGGCAGTGACCCTGGGGGCCAAGCGTTTCCCGGCGGATGAGGACGGCCAGTTGCAGAAGGGGCATCCGCGTCATCCCATCGTTGAGGATGACGTAGTGATCTATGCCGGGGCGACGATTCTCGGACGGATCACCATCGGCAAGGGTTCGACCATTGGCGGCAACGTGTGGCTGACGCGCAGTGTGCCGGCGGGGGCGAATCTGACCCAGGCGAATCTGCAGCATGATGACGGGACGCAGAAGTAAGTCTGGTCGAGACTTCAACATCGCCGACCTGTAGGAGCTGACGAGTGAAACGAGGCTGCGATCTTTTGATCTTTGCTTTTTAAACATCAAGATCAAAAGATCGTCCGAACGCGGCCCGAGCCTTCGGCAGCTCCTACAGGAGTGAGCCATGAGGGTATTGCACTTTTGAACGAATGCCTTCAATCCCGCGTCATACACCTCCTCGGGCGCTGTAGGAAACCTACCGCCCAGCCCTGCGATTAGTCCTTACCACCGCATTCATGTTTAACTTGAACGTTCATTCAAGTTAAACCGGTGGTTCGCTGCCCGCTCACAACAGGAGGCTAGCCTTTGCTGAGTCCGATCATTTCAGCCACGTTTCAACCCCTCGAGGTGCACGTTCCATGAGTGCATCGTCTACCCCCGCCAGCGGTCTGGTGCGCATGAATCCGCCGGTGTTCTATTTCGCCGCGACGGTCATTCTGCTGTTTGGTCTCGTTGTCATTGCCATGCCGGAGCAGGCCGGTGCCTGGTTGCTGGAAGCGCAAAACTGGGCGGCCAATACGGTCGGCTGGTACTACATGCTCGCGATGACCCTGTATCTGGTCTTCGTGGTGGTCACCGCCTTATCCGGCTACGGCAAGATAAAACTCGGTGCCGACCACGACGAGCCCGAATTCAGTTACCTGTCCTGGGCCGGCATGCTGTTCGCCGCCGGGATCAGCATCACGCTGTTCTTCTTCTGCGTTTCCGAACCGCTGACGCACATGCTGCAGCCGCCGCAGGGCGAGGCTGGTACCGCCGATGCGGCGCGTCAGGCGATGCAGGTTCTGTTTCTGCACTGGGGCCTGCATGGATGGGGCGTGTTCGCCTTTGTCGGCATGGCGCTGGCCTATTTCGCCTATCGACACAACCTGCCGCTGGCCCTGCGCTCGGCGTTGTATCCGCTGATCGGCAAACGCATCAACGGCCCGATCGGCTACGCGGTGGACGGCTTCGGCATTATCGCCACGGTGTTCGGCCTCGGTGCGGACATGGGCTTCGGTGTGCTGCACCTCAACTCGGGCCTGGATTATCTTTTCGGCATCGCCCACACCCAGTGGATCCAGGTCGGCCTGATCACGCTGATGATGGGGGCTGCGATCATCGTTGCGGTCTCCGGCGTCGATAAAGGCGTACGGGTGATGTCGGATATCAACATGCTGTTGGCCTGCGGGCTGCTGCTGTTCGTGCTGTTCGCCGGACCGACGCAACACCTGCTCAACACCCTGATCCAGAACGTCGGCGACTACCTCGGTGCTCTGCCGATGAAGAGTTTCGACCTCTACGCCTACGATAAACCGAGCGACTGGCTGGGTGGCTGGACCGTGTTCTACTGGGCCTGGTGGATCGCCTGGTCGCCGTTCGTGGGCCTGTTCATCGCGCGCATCTCCCGTGGTCGCACCATCCGTGAATTCGTCTTCGGCGTGCTGTTGATTCCGCTCGGTTTCACCCTGGCGTGGATGTCGATCTTCGGCAACAGCGCCTTGGACCAGGTGCTCAATCACGGCATGAGCGCGTTGGGCATGTCGGCCATCGACAATCCGTCGATGAGTATCTACCTGCTGCTCGAAACCTACCCGTGGAGCAAGACTGTTATCGCTGTGACGGTGTTCATCAGCTTCGTGTTCTTCGTCACTTCCGCCGACTCCGGCACCGTCGTACTCTCGACCCTGTCGGCCAAGGGCGGCAACCCGGATGAAGACGGGCCGAAATGGCTGCGGGTGTTCTGGGGCGCGATGACCGCGCTGGTCACCAGTGCGCTGCTCTTCTCCGGCAGCATCGATGCGCTGAAGTCGGCGGTGGTGCTGACCTCGTTGCCGTTCTCGTTGATTCTCTTGCTGATGATGTGGGGGCTGCACAAGGCGTTCTATCTGGAGTCGCAAAAGCAGATCGCGCAGTTGCATTCGTTGGCGCCGGTCTCCGGTTCAAGGCGTGGCACCGGCGGTTGGCGCCAGCGCCTGAGTCAGGCCGTGCACTTCCCGTCCCGCGACGAGGTGTACCGCTTCATGGAAAGCACGGTGCGTCCGGCGATCGAGGAAGTGACCGCCGTGTTCGTCGAAAAAGGCCTGCACGTGGTCACCCAGCCAGATCCGGCGCATGACAACGTCAGCCTGGAAATCGGTCATGGCGAGCAGCATCCGTTCATCTATCAGGTACAGATGCGCGGCTACTTCACGCCATCGTTCGCGCGCGGCGGCATGGGCTCCAAGCAACTCAACAATCGCCGCTACTACCGCGCCGAAGTGCATTTGAGCGAGGGCAGTCAGGACTACGATCTGGTCGGCTACACCAAAGAGCAGATCATCAACGACATCCTCGACCAGTACGAACGGCACATGCAGTTTCTGCATCTGGTGCGTTGATCGACGGCTGAGTGCCGGGTCTGCTCAGGACTCGGCGCTCAGCAGCATGAACAACACCTTTGCCCCGCCTGCACGCCGAATATCGCACTGCCAATGGGCCCCGCCGTTGATCCGTCCCTCTGTGATGATCCCGAAACAGACTATTATTTATCCAGGTGTGTATGGTGTGTATCGATGCGCGCTTTATCCCCTAGAGTTGCAGCTCTTGCTGTAGAAAAGGGCGAAGGACATGCGCAGTCGGGAAATGATCAGGATGATCGAGAACGATGGTTGGTACCTGGTTGCGGTAAAAGGCAGTCATCACCAGTACAAGCATTCGTTCAAACAGGGAAGGGTGACAATCAAGCACCCTGATTCGGATCTGCCCAAGGGTACGATCAACAGCATTTTGAAACAGGCGGGATTGAAATGAGGCCCGTATACGAAGACGAAATGCCCATCATGAACTTGCCAGAGGAAGGGTTCACCTTTATGAAATTCCCTGTCGTTCTGCACAAGGATGCCGACTCGGACTATGGCGTGATCATTCCGGACGTACCGGGGTGTTATTCCGCAGGCGCCACGGTAGCCGAAGCTTTCGAAAACACGCAGGAAGCGCTGGCGCTGCACTACGAGGGGCTGGTCGCCGATGGCGCGCCACTGCCGCAGGTGCGCGACATTGATGCTCATCTTGATAACCCGGATTACGCGGGCGGTATCTGGGGCGTGGTCGACTTTGACATCACGCCTTACTTCGGCAAATCAGTGCGCTTCAATGCCACATTGCCCGAGCAGTTGCTGGAGCGTATTGACCAGACTGTCCGGCGAGACCGGCGCTACCGTTCCCGCTCCGGATTTCTGGCGGCGGCTGCGCTACGTGAATTGTCGGTATGACAGAAATTCTGTGGGAGCTATCCTGCTCACTCCCACAGTCAGGTGCTTTCGCGTTCGATCACTTGGCATCGCAGCAGATTCAGCCGCTGCACTGCGTCGCTCGGCAATACCCCAAGGCTTTCCAGCACGCGTGTTGCGGCGAGTACACCGATCTCCAGCGCTGGCGGTTTGATCGTGCTCAGGCTTGGTAGCAGCATCTCGGCGAACGGGTAGTCGCCGAAGCCGAGAACGGCGCAGTCTTCGGGGATTTTCAAACCCGCGCGTTGCCCGGCAAGCAAGCCGCCGGCGGCGAGGTTGTCGTTGGCGAAGATGATCGCGTCGGGGCGCGGTGTGGTGTTCATCAGGGTGTCCATTGCCTGTTTGCCGGCCTCGAATGGTTCGCGATTGGCGTCGGGGGCGAAGACCCAGGGTTCCAAACCGGATTCTTTTAAAGTCGCCGCGTAACCATCGCGACGTTCCAGTGCGCTGAGGTCCCCCGGCGCGCTGTTCTGTACGAAGGCAATGCGTTGATAGCCTTTCTCCAGCAGGTGCCTTGCCGCTGTCACGCCCACTTCGAAATGTGAAAAGCCGATCTGCATCGGCCTGCGTCCCGGCTGGTAATCCCAGGTTTCGATCACTGGAATATCCGCCTCGGCGAGCATCTTCTCGGTGCCTGCGCTGTGGAAGTGGCTGGTCAGCACCAGCGCTGCCGGCGACCAGCCGAGAAATGCGCGCACGGCATTTTCTTCCTGCTCGATATCGAAATAACTCGACGCCAGCAACAGTTGATAACCGTGACGACTGAGAGTGTCGCTGAAGCCTTGAATGGTGTTGGCGAAAATCGGCCCGGAGATGTTCGGAATGACCATGCCAACGATTCTTCCGCGCGCCGAGGCCAGTCCGCCCGCCACCAGATTCGGCACGTAGCCCAACTCGGCGACCACTGCCGCAATGCGCTCGCGACGCTCGGGCGAGACCTGTTCGGGCTGATTGAAATACCGCGACACGGTAATCGCCGACACACCGGCTGCGCGTGCCACCGCATTCAACGTGACACGGCCGGCGCCCCGGCGTTTACGCGGTTTTTCATCGCTCAAGATGCCATCCTTCTTAAAAACCAAATTGCATATAAAAGTAATTTTTCAGTATTGGACGCTCTATGCCTAGGACGCCAATACTTGCGATGTTAGCGCTAACAAAGCGCATTGTCTGCTACTCGCTCGAGCGAATGCCCAAGACAGATTCAGGCGCTGTCGTCGCAGAACGGCAGCGGTTCAGGGCCATTTTCGAGCGAACACCTATGCGTAATTTTCCTGGAGCATTACACACACTCACGCAGTCTATTCGCGCGGCGGGCTGGATTTTCACCGGGCTGGCGGCGCTGCCGCTGCCCACGGTATTTGCCGCTGACAGCAGCGATCAGGAGCCGACCCTGAAATCCGTCACGGTGACTGCGACTCGCCGTGAAGAATCGCTGCAGAAAGTACCCGTGGCGGTATCGGTGCTCGACGGTGAACAGCTTGAACGCGACAACCGCAACGGCGTGGCGAGCATCGTTCAGCAAGTGCCGTCGCTGAATTTCCGTACCGGCGCTTCGAACAAGGACACCTCGTTATTCGTGCGCGGTGTCGGCACGATTTCCACCTCGCCCGGCGTCGAGCCGACCGTGGCCACGGTAATCGACGGCGTGGTGTATGCGCGGCCAGGGCAAGCCACGCTGGATCTGCTCGATCTGGAGCGCGTCGAAGTGTTGCGTGGCCCGCAAGGCACGCTGTTCGGCAAGAACGCCTCGGCCGGCGTACTCAACATCATCAGCAAAGCACCGACCGCCGAAACCCACGGCTACATCGATCAGTCGTACTACAGCGGTAACGAAAGCCGCACCCGTTTCGGCCTCGGCGGCAGCCTCATTCCGGATACGCTGAAGGGCTCGATCAGCACCTTGTTCGGCACTTACGACGGCAACGTCGACAACCAGCACAACGGCCATGAGGTCAACGGGTACAACCATCGCGGCGTGCGCGGCAAACTCGAATTCACCCCGAACGACGACGTCACCTTCACCCTGATCGCTGACTACATGCAGTCCCACGACGACGCGCCCAATGGCGTCGTCAGCCAAGCGCTGACGCCGGCCTTCGCCAACGCGCTCAGTCCGGTGAATGCGACCAGCCACAACCGCGACATCAACACCGACACCCGCTCTCACATAGAAGACATCAACAAAGGCCTGTCCGGCCAGCTCGACTGGCAACTGGGCGATTACACGCTGACGTCAATCACTGCGTGGCGCGGCTGGGACAACACCCAGTATCAGGATGGTGATCGCCTCGGCAGCGTGACCGCCGCGTTTCCCGGCACGGCGGACAAGGGCGATCTGGCTTTCGACCAATACTCGCAAGAGTTGCGTCTGGCTTCGCCGAAAGGCGAGTTTCTCGAGTATGTCGGCGGCCTGTTCTATATGCACGGCAAGGACGACGAGACCTATCAACGCACCCTCACCACGACTAATCGCACCGACCGTGGCGTTGCCGATTACAGCACCACCAGCGACAGCTACGCGGTGTTCGGCGAGAGCACGCTGAACTTCACTTCGGACTTTCGCGGCATCGCCGGCCTGCGCTACACCCACGATGATCTGGAATACGATCACCGCCGCGTTTCAACATCAGCAACCACCGTCAGCGGCATCCAACCGGCGACCAGCAGCTCCGGCTCGGTGGACGAAGATGGCTGGTCCGGTCGCCTCGGTTTGCAGTACGACCTGAGCGATACCGTCACCAGTTACCTGACCTATTCACGCGGCTACAAAGGCCCGGCCTACAACGTGTTCTTCAATATGCAGCCGCGCGACACCGAAGCGCTGAAACCGGAGACTTCCAACACATGGGAAGCGGGGATCAAAGCCACCTCCTGGAACAATCGCCTGACCACCAATCTGGCGATCTTCCATAGCAAGTACGACAACTATCAGGCGAACTTTTTCGACACCGTCGCCGGGCAAGTAGTGACGCGTCTGATCAACGCCGGCAGCGTGACCAGCGAAGGCGTCGAACTCGATTACGCCCTGCAAGCCACCCAGCAACTGAAGTTCTCCGGCGCTCTGGCCTACACCCGCGCACGCATCGACGAGTTCGCCTGCCCCACCGGCGCGGCGGCGTCGTGCAACGTCAACGGCAAACCATTGCCGTTCAGCCCGGACTGGAAAAGCTACGTGCGCGCCGACTACGCCATCCCGCTCGACAATGGTCTCGATATCGAACTGGGCACCGATTACAGCTGGCAAAGCGAAGTGCAGTACGACATCAGCCAGAACCCCGATACCAAACAGGGCGCTTACGGGCTGTGGAACGCCAGCGTCGCCCTGGCCGATTACAGCAATGGCTGGCGCGTCGCGCTGCTTGGCAAGAATCTCGCCGACAAGTCCTATTCGCCGTTGCTGGCCAGTGGCGGTAGCTACATCTATCGCGCCGTGCCACGGGATGACGAACGCTACTTCGGCGTGCAACTGCGCAAGGATTTCTGAGATGAGCAAGCAGATGAAACTCGGTGCGTTTCTCATGGCCACCGGGCATCACGTAGCGGCATGGCGGCATCCCGATGTACCGGCGGATGCGGGACTGGATTTCACCCATTACAAACGGCTGGCGCAGATTGCCGAAGCGGCAAAGTTCGATGCACTGTTTGTCGCCGACAGCGTCGCTGCACCGACCCAGGACATCGCCAGCCGCATGGCGCGCTCCGATCACTTCGAGCCGCTGACCTTGCTCTCGGCGCTGAGCGCAGTGACCGAGCACATCGGCCTGATTGCCACAGCCACCACCAGTTACAACGAGCCGTACCACGTGGCGCGCAAGTTCGCCTCGCTCGATCATTTGTCGGGCGGACGTGCCGGATGGAATCTGGTGACTTCGGACAACGCCGCCGAGGCGCTGAATTTCGGCCGCGACGCTCACATCGGCCATGCCGAACGCTACAGCCGTGCCCGCGAATTTCATCAGGTGGTTACCGGGCTCTGGGACAGTTGGGAGGACGATGCCTTCCACCGCGACAAGGCCAGCGGCGCCTATTACGACCCGCAGAAGCTGCATGTGCTCGACCATGTCGGTGAACATTTCCGGGTCAAAGGCCCGCTGAATGTCGCGCGCTCGCCACAGGGACAACCGGTGATTGTTCAGGCCGGATCTTCCGAGGCCGGGCGTGAGTTGGCCGCGCAAACCGCTGAAGTGGTGTTCACCGCGCAGACCTCGCTAGCCGCCGCTCAAGCGTTTTATGCCGATATCAAGGGACGCTTGGCCAGGTTCGGGCGCAGTACCGATTCGCTGAAAATCATGCCCGGTGTGTTTGTTGTGGTTGGTGCCAGCGAAGCCGAAGCGCGAGAAAAATGTGAAACGTTTCAGCAATTGGTCGAACCGGAGGTGGGCGTCGCGCTGCTTGGGCGTATGCTGGGCAACTTCGATTTATCGAAGTACCCGCTGGACGGGCCGCTGCCGCCGTTGCCGCTGACTGACAGCGGCCAGCAGAGCCGACAGAAACTGCTGACCGAGCTGGCGGGGCGAGAGAACCTGACCCTCGCCGAACTCGGTCGCAGGATCGCCGGCGGGCGCGGGCATTACAGCCTGGTCGGGACGCCGGCGCAGATTGCCGATCGCCTGCAAGAGTGGTTCGAACAGGGCGCGGCGGATGGCTTCAACGTGCTCGTGCCGCACCTGCCCGGCGGGCTTGAAGATTTCGCCAACGGTGTGGTGCCGGAACTGCAACGGCGTGGCCTGTTCAGAACTGGATATGAAGGCCGGACGTTGCGGCAGAACCTTGGCCTGGCTCGACCCGGCAATAGATTTGCGTAACAGCCTTCGCGAGCAGGCTCGCTCCCACGGGAGCAATCGACACCCATTTCAAGACAGACAAGAGAGGATTCGATGACTTACACCGCTGCCGAAAACCGCTACGACTCCATTCCCTACCGCCGCGTTGGCCGCAGCGGTCTGGTGCTGCCGGCCTTGTCGCTGGGGCTGTGGCACAACTTCGGCGACAGCACACCGATCGAGACCCAGCGTGCCTTGCTGCGCACCGCGTTCGATCTGGGCATCAACCATTTCGATCTGGCCAATAACTACGGCCCGCCCTACGGCAGCGCCGAGACCAATTTCGGTCGCCTGCTGCGCGAAGACTTCAAGCAGTATCGCGACGAGCTGATCATCTCCAGCAAGGCCGGTTGGGACATGTGGCCCGGCCCTTACGGCCAGGGCGGCGGTTCGCGCAAATACGTGCTGGCCAGCCTCGACCAGAGCCTGCAACGCCTCGGCCTCGACTATGTGGATATCTTCTATTCGCACCGCTTCGACCCGGATACCCCGCTGGAAGAAACCGCCAGCGCCCTCGCCACCGCTGTGCAGCAGGGCAAGGCGCTGTACATCGGGATCTCGTCCTATTCCGGAGTGAAAACCCGCGAAATGGCCGCGCTGCTGAAAGAGTGGAAAGTGCCGCTGTTGATCCATCAACCGGCGTACAACCTGCTCAATCGCTGGGTGGAAAAGGATCTGCTCGATACCACCGATGAACTCGGCACGGGCGTCATCGCCTTCACCCCTTTGGCGCAAGGCTTGCTTACCGACAAATACCTCAACGGTGTGCCGGCCGATGCGCGAGTCAATCGCCCGGGCGGCGGCTCGCTGCAGGCTTCGCACTTGTCCGAGGCCAACATCGCTCACGTGCGGGCGCTGAACGAGATCGCTCAGCGTCGCGGCCAGAGTCTGGCGCAACTGGCACTGGCGTGGACGCTGCGTGATCCACGAGTGA
The DNA here is from genome assembly GCF_058245595.1 of Pseudomonas sp. UF-293. Lineage (NCBI taxonomy): Bacteria > Pseudomonadati > Pseudomonadota > Gammaproteobacteria > Pseudomonadales > Pseudomonadaceae > Pseudomonas > Pseudomonas sp. UF-293. Next base: position 106,865 of record NZ_JBSICA010000006.1, read on the forward strand.
CCTCGGCACTGATCGGCGCGAGCCGGCCGGAGCAGATCATCGAAAACGTCGGCGCGTTGAAGAATCTGGATTTCAGTGCTGAAGAGCTGGCGGAGATTGATCGGTTTGCTCAGGAGGGCGGGATCAATCTTTGGGAGAAGCCTTCGACGGCGGAGTAACGGCACGCGCTAGGTTACTCGGCGCCTGCTCTGACGCCTTCGCGGGCAAGCCCGCTCCCACAGGGGTCGAGTCGTTCGCAGAATGTGTGAACGGCACAGTTAGCTGTGGGAGCGGGCTTGCCCGCGAAGGGGCCAGTTCAGACAGCGAAGAAATCAGCAATCACTTAAAGAACGGCACATCCCCCAACACCGTCGCCCGCTGCATCACCCGCCGCGCCGGACGGTAATCATCCACCGCGTAATGCTGGGTCACGCGGTTATCCCAGAAGGCGATGTCGTCTTTCCGCCAGCGCCAGCGGATGGTGAATTCCGGCCGGGTCGCGTGGGCGAACAGAAACTTCAGGATTGCCTCACTTTCGGTTTCCGAAAGCTCGTTGATCTTCGAGGTGAACCCCTCACTGACGAACAGCGATCGGCGGCCGCTCACCGGATGCGTACGAATCACCGGGTGCGACAGCGGCGGATTCTTGCGTCGGGCCTCTTCCCACTGAGCCAGCGCCTCAGGTGTATTGCCGTAGCGCTCGAGTGGAAACGAGCGAGTGAAATCGTGGGTTGCAGTCAGCCCTTCGAGCAAGCCTTTCAGCGGCGCCGACAACGCTTCATACGCAGCAATCCCGCTGGCCCACAACGTGTCGCCACCGAACTCCGGCAGCAACTTGGCGCTGAGCACCGCGCCCATTGCCGGGGTCGGCAGGAAGGTCACGTCGGTGTGCCAGATCGCGTTGTCGCGCACGTCGGTGACGGCGGTGTCGAGGATCAGTACTTCCGGTTGTTCCGGTACGTTTGGGTAGATCGGGTGAACGTGCAGGTCGCCGAAATAATGCGCGAAACGTGCCTGTTGCGCCGGCTCGATCGGCTGGTTGCGGAAGAACAGCACCTGGTATTTGAGCAGCGCCTGTTCGATGGCGTCGCGGTGCTCCAGGCTCAGCGGCTGACTGATTTCGACGCCACTGATCTGCGCGCCGAGGGCCGAGCTTAACGGGGTGATGTTGAGGGTGCTCATGGTCGTTCTCTTCAATTCGGTGAAACCACCATTTGTAGGAGCTGCCGAATGCTGCGATCTTTTGATCTTGTTTTGGTAAAGATCAAAGTCAAAAGATCGCAGCCTTCGGCAGCTTCTACAGGGGGGATTCAAAAGATGTTTTAGTGCGCCTGGCCGTGCCATGGCACGAGTTTGCGCTGCAGGGCACGCAAGCCCATTTCCATGGCGAAGGCGATCAGGGCGATGACCAGAATTCCCAGCACCACCACGTCGGTGACCAGAAATTGCGCGGCCGACTGCACCATGAAACCCAGGCCACTGGTGGCCGCGATCAGTTCAGCCGCGACCAGCGTCGACCAGCCAACCCCCAGACCAATGCGCACGCCTGTGAGAATGTCCGGCAGAGCGCTGGGCAAAATCACATGACGAATCAACTGCACGCGCGTCGCGCCCAACGACTGCGCCGCGCGCAGTTTTGCCGGATCAACCGTACGCACACCCGTCGCGGTGGCGATGGCGATCGGCGCGAAAATCGCCAGATAGATGAGCAGCACTTTCGACAACTCGCCGATCCCGCACCAGATCACGATCAGCGGCAGATATGCCAGCGGTGGGATCGGGCGGTAGAACTCGATCAGCGGATCGAGCACACCACGGGCGATGCGGTTGGCGCCGATGGCAATGCCCACCGGCACGGCGGTCAGAATCGCAAAAGCGAGACCCAGACCGATGCGGCTGAGGCTGGCGCCCAGGTGCTGCCACAGCGTCGAATCCATGTATCCCGAGGTCGCCAGCAACCAGCTTTTTTGCAGCACGGCAGAAGGCGGTGGCAAGAACAACGGTTCGATCAGGCCGGCCGCGGTCACCGCCCACCAGATCGCCAAGAGGCCGAACAGGGTCAGCAGGCTGATCCAGCGGGTGCTGAGGCTGCGGCGCACCGGGATGCTCACCGAAGGTGTTTTCACCGCCGCAGCGGTTACGTCGTAACTGCTCATGCGCGCTCCTGCCGGGGTACGGCGCTGCGTTGCGAGAAGACTTTGCTCAGCACGTGCTCGCGGGTTTCGATAAAGCGTGGATCGGATTTGATCGCGCGGGCCGACTCGCCAGCGGCGTAACGCTGACCAAAATCCAATTGCAGGCGCTCGACGATCTGCCCTGGATTCGGTGCCAGCAGAATCAGGTCCGTGGCGAGGAACACCGCTTCTTCAATGTCGTGGGTAATCAGGAAAACCGGCTTGGCCGTGCGTTGCCAGACTTGCAGCAACAGTTCCTGCATCTGTTCGCGAGTGAATGCATCAAGCGCACCGAACGGCTCATCCATCAGCAGCACGCGCGGATCGGCGGCGAGGGCGCGGGCGAGGCCGACGCGTTGTTTCTGGCCACCGGACAATTGCCAGATGCGTCGGTCTTCGAAACCGGCGAGATCGACCAGCGCGAGCATTTCCCGGGCGGTCTTTTCCCGCTTGTCCTTGGCGACACCGGCCAGTTCGAGGCCGAAGGCGACGTTGGCCAATACGTCCTGCCAGGGCAGCAAAGCGTCATCCTGGAACACCACGCCACGTTCGGCGCTCGGGCCTTTGACTGGCACGCTGTCGAGGGTGATGCGTCCGGCGCTCGGTTCGACGAAACCGGCAATCAGGTTCAACAGCGAAGTCTTGCCACTGCCGGACGGGCCGAGGGCGACCAGCAACTGCTGCGGCCCCAGGGTCAGAGAAATATCCGTCAGCACCGGCTCCGGGCTGCCCGGGTACTGTGCGCTGATGCGCTCCAGCTGTAGCAAGGCCATCGCTGTTATCTCCCGATCAATTGGTGATGTATTTGGCGCTGACGTACGGCGCGTAGTCCGGCAGCACGGTTTCGACCTTGCCTTGTTCCTTGAGGAACGCGGCGGTGTCGGTGATGGCTTTGGTGGTTGGCGCGCCGAGGTCACTGACCTGATCCGCCGCCAATGGGTAGACGTTGCCCTGCAGCAGCAATGGAATGTCGCTGGCCTTGGCGCCAGACAGCTTCACTAGTTTGTCGACGTTGCTCTGGTTGGCCAGCCAGGCCTGTGGGTCTTTGCGGTAATCGGCGTAGGCGTCGAGGGTGACCTTGGCGAACGCGGTGACGATTTCCGGGTGCTTCTCGGCGAAGTCCTTGCGCACGATCCACGCGTCGAAGGTCGGCGCGCCGAACTTGGCCAGTTCGCCGGAGGTGATCAGCACTGTGCCGTTTTCCTTGGCCACACCCAGTGCCGGATCCCATACGTAAGTGGCGTCGATGTCACCGCGCTTCCACGCGGCGATGATCGCTGGCGGCGCGAGGTTGAGCACGGTGACTTTCGACGGGTCGATGTTCCAGTGCTTGAGCGCGGCGAGCAGGCTGTAGTGCCCGGTGGACACGAACGGCACGGCGATTTTCTTGCCGATCAGATCCTGCGGAGTCTTGATGCCGGAACCGTCGCGCGCGACCAGTGCTTCAGCGGCGCCGATCTGCGTGGCAATCAGGAAGGTTTCTACCGGTACCTTGCGGGTGATCGCAGCGGTCAACGGGCTCGAACCGAGATAGCCGATCTGCACATCGCCGGATGCGATGGCGGCGATGATGTCGGCGCCGTTATCGAACTTGCGCCAGCTGATGTCGGCCTTGGTGGCTTTCTCGTATGCACCATCGGCCTGAGCGACTTTGGCCGGGTCGACGGTAGTCTGGTAGGCAACGGTGAGATCGGCCGCCTGGGCCAGGAAGCTTGCAGCGGCCAGCGAGGCGGCGGCGAGCAGGCGAAGCGGGAAATTCAGTTTCAATTGAGAGCTCCAGATCAGGCGACCGAATGTCGGCATGAGTGGAGACTAAATGATCTAAGAATCGCGAAATAAATAACTTTTTCGAATGAGCTTATGAGCGGAAAAATCTAAGCGCAGCGGCCGTTCGCGAGCAGACTCGCTGCCACAGGAGACGAATTCCTCTGTGGGAGCGAGCCTGCTCGCGAAAAGGGCCGAAGGATCTTCTATATCAGTTACTAATGGCGAGGATGCTCGCCTGATACGCGCCGACAAACACATCGAAATCGCCGACCTCGTTCTGCTCAAGCTCGGTCTGCTGTGCCAGCGACGCGCGCGCCAGTTCTTCAAACCTCGCTTGCTCGTCAGCTGCCAACGGCTCGCTGCGGAAGAACTCGGCATGGGCCTGGCTCTGGCGCAGGGAGAACTGCGCAAAGCTTTCCTTGTGCTCGGCCATGGCGGCCAGCACCTGCGCCGATGGTGTCAGCGACGGGTCGTTGACCTTGGCCAGTTGCGCATCCAGCGCCTTGCTGTGGGCATCACCGCCAACGCTCTGATCAAGCATGGCCGCCAGCGGAGCAATCTGTTCCAGCAGCTCCGCCGCCCACTGTTTCATCTCGACCGGCTGACCGTCACGCTGCAATTGCAGGCCCGGACGGCGACCTTCCTTGACCACGCTGAGGAAGTTCGAGGTGGCGTTGCCGCACGAAGTGTTCGTCAGCAGCGGGCTGTCGTTCAGCGCGCAGTACAGCAGGAAGGCGTCGATGAAGCGCGATTCGCTGAGGTCGATGCCCATCGGCAGAAACGGGTTGATGTCCAGGCAGCGCACTTCGACGTACTGGATGCCGCGCGCCATCAGCGCCTGGATCGGCCGCTCGCCGGTGTAGGTCACGCGTTTCGGGCGGATGTTGGAGTAGTACTCGTTTTCGATCTGCAGGATGTTGGTGTTGAGTTGCACCCACTCGCCATCCTTGTGCGTGCCGACTTCCACGTACGGCGCGTACGGCGTGGCCACGGCTTCGCGCAGGCTGTCGGTGTAGCTCGCCAGATCGTTGTAGCACGGTGTCAGGCCGGCCTGGGCGTTGCTCTGATAACCGAGATCGCTCATGCGCAGGCTGGTCGCGTACGGCAGATACAGCGTGTCCGGATCGAGCTGTTCGAGCTGGTGCGAACGCCCGCGCAGGAAGCCGGCGTCCAGCGCCGGCGAGGCTCCGAACAGGTACATCAGCAGCCAGCTGTAGCGACGGAAGTTGCGGATCAGGGCGATGTAGGACACCGACTGGAAGTCGCGGTCAGTGCCGACGAAACCTTCGGCTTCGCGTAGCAATGGCCAGAGCTGTTCCGGCAGGGAAAAGTTGTAATGAATCCCAGCGATGCACTGCATGGTCTTGCCGTAACGCAGGGCCAGACCCTTGCGATAGACGTACTTGAGCTGACCGATGTTGGAGGTGCCGTAATAGGCGATCGGGATGTCTTCCTCGGCCGGCAACGGGCACGGCATCGATGGACTCCACAGGTACTCGTTGCCGAGTTTGCTGTAGGCAAAACGATGAATCTTGTCCAGGCTCGCCAGCGTGTCGGCAGGATCCGGCAGGGCAGGCGTGATGAATTCCAGCAGCGACTCGGAGTAGTCGGTGGTGATCTGTTCGTTGGTCAGCGCGGAACCCAGGGCTTCGGGGTGCGGCGTTTGCGCCAGGCGACCTTCACTGGTCACGCGCAGGCATTCACGTTCGATACCGTGCAGGCACTGCTTGAGCAGAGAGAGGTTAGCGCGCTCGCCGAGCAGAGCCAGGCGGCGGTTGAGAAGTTCGCTCAATTTGGATTCCTTCACGCGTCAGTCGCCCCAATATGGGGGTGGGCAGGACGGTCTACAAGGGTGAAGTTGAAACTGGCGTTATCGCCTGGTTTTCTAGCCTGTCAGCCGCACACATACCTGTAGGAGCTGCCGCAGGCTGCGATCTTTTGATCTTGCTGTTGAAAAACAAAATCAAAAGATCGCAGCCTGCGGCAGCTCCTACAGGATTCGTTGCGCCGAAATTAACTCAAAATGATGAGCAACATCTACAGGACAGCGAAGGTGCCTTGTGCTTTTGCGACCAGTTTGTCGCCCTGCATCACCTCGGCTTCGACCACCAGCGTGCGCCGGCCCGGATGAATCACCCGCGCCGTGCACAACACCTCGCCGTCGGAGACGGCGCGGATGTAGTTGATCTTGCATTCGATGGTCGCGCTCTGCTGATCAAAGCCATGGCTGCTGGAACACGCCAGGCCCATGGCAATGTCGACCAGACTGAACAGCGCGCCACCGTGCAGCTTGCCGCCACGGTTGCGCAGTTCGGGCTCAAGCGCCAGGGCGACTTGCGCCACCCCGGTTTCGAGACTGTGCAGGCGACAGCCCAACAGCTTGAAAAACGCGCTCTCGACGAGCCCGGCCGGCATGTCCATCAGCGTTTCTTCAACTGTTTGGCGTTGGCGAACAGCGAGGCCATCGCGTTGTTCACCGGCGCGGCGGTGGCGGTTTCCTTGCGCGGCGCGTTGCCCGAAGACTGGCGCGGTGCCGAGCCCGGACGCGAGCCACGGGCGCCGTCGACCTTCTCGCCCGGAGTGTCGCTCATGCGCATCGACAGGCCGACGCGTTTGCGCGGGATATCGACTTCCATGACCTTCACTTTCACCACGTCACCGGCCTTGACCGCTTCGCGTGGGTCCTTGATGAACTTCTCCGACAGCGCCGAGATGTGCACCAGACCGTCCTGATGCACGCCGATGTCGACGAACGCACCGAACGCGGTAACGTTGGTCACCACGCCTTCAAGGATCATCCCCAGTTGCAGATCCTTGAGGTCCTCGACGCCTTCCTGGAACTCGGCGGTCTTGAACTCCGGACGTGGATCACGACCGGGTTTTTCCAGTTCTTGCAGGATGTCGGTGACAGTCGGCAGACCGAAAGTTTCGTCGGTGAATTTCTTCGGATCCAGACGCTTGAGAAACGCGGCATCGCCGATCAGCGAGCGAATGTCGCGGTCGGTTTCAGCGGCAATGCGCTGCACCAGCGGATAGGCTTCCGGGTGCACCGCCGACGAATCCAGCGGGTTGTCGCCGTTCATCACGCGCAAGAAACCGGCGGCCTGTTCGAAGGTTTTTTCGCCCAGACGCGCGACTTTCTTCAGCGCTGCACGGGTTTTGAACGCGCCGTGTTCGTCACGATGAGCAACGATGTTTTGCGCCAGCGTTGCGTTGAGACCGGAGATCCGCGCCAGCAAGGCCACGGAGGCGGTGTTCACATCCACGCCTACGGCGTTCACGCAATCCTCGACCACGGCATCCAGACCGCGCGCCAGTTTCAGCTGCGAGACGTCGTGCTGGTACTGGCCGACACCGATCGATTTCGGATCAATTTTTACCAGCTCGGCCAGCGGGTCCTGCAGGCGACGGGCGATCGACACGGCGCCACGGATCGACACGTCCAGATCGGGGAATTCCTTGGCCGCCAGTTCCGAGGCCGAGTACACCGAGGCGCCGGCTTCGGACACCATGACCTTGGTCATTTTCATTGCTGGATATTTTTTGATCAGCTCGATCGCCAGCTTGTCGGTCTCGCGGCTGGCAGTGCCGTTGCCGATGGCAATCAGGTCCACCGAATGCTTGGCGCACAGGGCGGCCAGAATGGCGATGGTCTGATCCCACTTGTTATGCGGTACGTGCGGGTAAACCGTGGCGTGATCGAGCAGCTTGCCGGTCGAGTCGACCACGGCCACCTTGCAGCCGGTACGCAGGCCCGGGTCGAGGCCCAGGGTTGCGCGCGGGCCAGCCGGAGCGGCCAGCAGCAGGTCGTGCAGGTTGTGTGCGAAGACGTTGATCGCTTCGGTTTCGGCGCCGTCGCGCAGCTCGCCCAGCAGGTCGGTTTCCAAGTGGGTGTAGAGCTTGACCTTCCAGGTCCAGCGCACCACTTCGCCCAGCCATTTGTCCGCCGGGCGGTTCTGGTTCTGGATGCCGAACTGCTGGCCGATCATGCCTTCGCACGGGTGCATGGTGCCGGGCAGCTCATCGCCGACTTTCAGCGCAGAGCTGAGAATGCCTTCGTTGCGGCCACGGAAAATGGCGAGCGCGCGGTGCGACGGCATGCTTTTCAGCGGCTCGTCGTGTTCGAAGTAATCACGGAATTTGGCGCCTTCCTCTTCCTTGCCGGCGATGACGCGGGCACTGAGGATCGCTTCCTGTTTGAGGAAATTGCGTAGCTTTTCCAGCAGACTGGCGTCTTCGGCGAAGCGCTCCATGAGGATGTACTTGGCGCCTTCCAGCGCAGCCTTGACATCGACCACGCCTTTTTCGGCGTCGACGAAGCGCGCGGCTTCGGTTTCCGGCGACAGGTTCGGGTCGTTGAACAAGCCGTCGGCCAGTTCACCGAGGCCGGCTTCGAGGGCGATCTGGCCCTTGGTGCGGCGCTTCTGCTTGTACGGCAGGTACAAGTCTTCGAGACGGGTTTTAGTGTCGGCGAGCTTGATGTCGCGCTCGAGGGCAGGAGTGAGTTTGCCTTGCTCTTCGATGCTGGCGAGGATGCTGATGCGCCGTTCGTCGAGTTCTCGCAGGTAGCGCAGGCGCTCTTCCAGATGACGCAACTGGGTGTCATCGAGGCTGCCGGTGACTTCTTTCCGGTAACGGGCGATGAAGGGAACGGTAGAACCTTCATCGAGTAGCGCGACGGCCGCTTCGACCTGTTGTGGGCGTACGCCGAGTTCCTCGGCGATGCGGCTGTTGATGCTGTCCATAAAACCACCTGACATAGTATGAAAGCAGGCTCTCAGGCACGCAGATAAAGGCCTGGAGGCTGATTGAGCGGCTAGTAGATTGCCGCTGCCTGGATCAAGAGGCAGCCCATTGACCCGTAAAATCGAACAGTTGCTGCACAGGGCCGGAAAAAATACCGGCCACTTACGGTAACGATTCAGACGTTGCCTGGCGCAAAACGCCGCGCATTATAACCAGCGTTCTGTCATTCGGGGGCGTTGCAGGCTGTAGGCATAAACCCCGGTTTTCTGGCAGTGAAGGAAAAATCTGCTAACAATGCACACGGTGCGTATAACGGCAGCTACGCCATAATGCGCGCCGAGCTAAAAGGAGCATCCAATGAGCAGCACTGCACAAACGGCTGAAGGCGAAAAAATTCTAATCGTTGATGACGATCCGGGGCTGAGCAGCCTGCTGGAGCGTTTCTTCGTCAGCAAGGGCTACCGTGCCCGTACCGTTCCGAACACCGAGCAGATGGACCGTCTGCTGGCGCGTGAAGTGTTCAATCTGGTCGTCCTCGACCTGATGCTGCCGGGCGAAGATGGCCTGACCGCGTGCCGCCGCCTGCGTGGCGCGAACAACCAGATTCCGATCATCATGCTCACCGCCAAGGGCGATGAGCTGAGCCGTATCAAGGGCCTCGAACTGGGCGCCGACGATTACCTGGCCAAACCGTTCAACCCTGACGAGCTGATGGCGCGGGTCAAAGCGGTGTTGCGCCGTCAGGCCGCACCGGTACCGGGCGCGCCGGGCAGCGAAGACGAAAACGTCACCTTCGGTGATTACGTATTGTCGCTGGCCACCCGCGAACTCAAGCGTGGCGAGGAAGTGCACATGCTCACCACCGGTGAGTTCGCGGTACTCAAGGCGCTGGTGATGAACGCCCGTCAGCCGCTGACCCGTGACAAGCTGATGAACCTCGCCCGTGGCCGTGAATGGGATGCGCTGGAGCGTTCCATCGACGTGCAGATTTCGCGTCTGCGCCGGATGATCGAGCCCGATCCGTCGAAACCGCGCTACATCCAGACCGTCTGGGGCGTGGGTTACGTGTTCGTACCGGATGGCACCGCCACCAAGTGATCGGTGATTTGTAGGAGCGGGTCTGCAAGGCTCTGGCCGCACGGCCATTGCCACAGACTCGCAATCCGCAATATGCGAGCATTGCTCGCTCCTGCAAGTGTGTAGCGGTTAAAGATGAAAACCCCCGTCTGGTTCCCCCAAAGCTTTTTCTCCCGCACCCTCTGGCTGGTGCTCATCGTCGTGCTGTTTTCCAAGGCGCTGACCCTGGTTTATCTGTTGATGAACGAGGACGTGCTGGTGGATCGCCAATACAGCCATGGCGTAGCTCTGACGCTGCGCGCCTATTGGGCCGCCGATGAAGAAAACCGTGCAAAAATTGCCGATGCCGCAACCCTGATTCGTGTGGTGGGCGCCGGTGTCCCGGAAGGCGAGCAGCACTGGCCGTACAGCGAAATCTATCAGCGTCAGATGCAGGCGGAACTGGGTGCCGACACCGAGGTGCGCTTGCGCATGCACTCGCCGCCGGCATTGTGGGTTCGCGCGCCGAGCCTGGGCGATGGCTGGCTGAAAGTGCCGTTGTATCCGCATCCACTGCGCGGCCAGAAAATCTGGAACGTGCTCGGCTGGTTCCTTGCCATCGGCCTCTTGTCGACGGCGTCGGCATGGATTTTCGTCAGCCAGCTCAACCAGCCGCTGAAGCGCCTGGTCTATGCCGCACGACAACTCGGCCAAGGCCGCAGCGTGCGCCTGCCGATCAGCGACACGCCCAGCGAAATGACCGAGGTTTACCGCGCCTTCAACCAGATGGCCGAGGACGTCGAGCAGGCCGGGCGCGAGCGTGAGCTGATGCTCGCCGGGGTATCCCACGACTTGCGCACACCGCTGACGCGCTTGCGCCTGTCGCTGGAATTGATGGGCGATCACACCGACCTCACCGACGACATGGTCCGCGACATCGAAGATATGGATGCGATTCTCGACCAGTTCCTCGCGTTCATTCGCGATGGTCGCGACGAGTCGGTGGAAGAAGTCGACCTCAGCGATCTGGTGCGCGAAGTCGCCGCACCGTACAACCAGAACGAAGAAAAAGTACGTTTGCGCCTGGAACCGATCCAGCCGTTCCCGCTGCGTCGTGTGTCAATGAAACGCTTGCTCAACAACCTGATCGGCAACGCCTTGAATCATGCTGGCACCGGCGTTGAAGTGGCGGCTTATGTGTCGGGAGACACCAGCGCGCCGTATGTGGTCCTGAGCGTAATGGACCGTGGCGCCGGGATCGATCCGTCCGAGCTTGAGGCGATCTTCAACCCGTTTACCCGAGGTGATCGGGCTCGCGGTGGCAAAGGTACCGGGCTGGGACTGGCGATCGTGAAAAGGATTGCGGCGATGCATGGCGGCAATGTCGAATTGCGCAACCGCTCCGGCGGTGGGCTTGAGGCGCGGGTGAGATTGCCGCTTGGATTGATGTTGCCCCGAGATGCAGTCTAGAAGCAGCGGCAAGCTACAAGCTACAAGCTACAAGCTACAAGCTACTAGCTACTAGCTACTAGCTACAAGCAAGAGCGCTTTTCACTTGCCGCTTGAAGCTTGCCGCTAGCAGCTGCTTTTCTAGCCCTTGCCCTTGGTGCGGGTCATATTCGGCCCGCCATTTTTTTCAAGATGTTCGATGATGATTCCGGCGACATTCTTGCCGGTGGTGGTCTCGATCCCTTCCAGTCCCGGCGACGAATTCACTTCCATCACCAGCGGCCCGTGATTGGAGCGCAGGATATCCACACCCGCCACCGCCAGGCCCATGACCTTGGCAGCGCGTAACGCGGTCATGCGTTCTTCCGGGGTGATCTTGATCAGGCTGGCGCTACCACCGCGATGCAGGTTGGAGCGAAATTCTCCCGGTTTGGCCTGACGCTTCATTGCCGCGATCACCTTGTCGCCGACCACGAAGCAGCGGATATCCGCGCCGCCGGCTTCCTTGATGTATTCCTGGACCATGATGTTCTGCTTCAGGCCCATGAACGCTTCGATTACCGATTCTGCGGCCGTCGCGGTTTCGCACAGCACCACGCCGATGCCCTGAGTGCCTTCGAGTACCTTGATCACCAGCGGTGCGCCGTTGACCATGGCGATCAGATCGGGAATGTCGTCCGGCGAGTGGGCAAAACCGGTAACCGGCAAACCGATCCCGCGCCGCGACAGGAGCTGCAGGGAACGCAATTTGTCCCGCGAGCGGGCAATGGCGACCGACTCGTTGAGCGGGAACACGCCCATCATTTCGAACTGACGCAACACCGCGCAGCCGTAGAACGTCACCGACGCGCCGATCCGCGGGATCACCGCGTCGAAACCTTCCAGCGGTTTGCCGCGATAGTGGATCTGCGGCTTGTGGCTGGCAATGTTCATGTAGGCGCGCAAGGTGTCGATCACCACCATTTCATGCCCGCGCTCGATTCCGGCTTCGACCAGACGGCGGGTGGAATACAGACGCGGATTACGCGACAGCACAGCGATCTTCATGCAACACCTGTGGAGGAGGTAGATACCGGGAACACCGGCTTGTCTTGTACATATTTGATGCCCGGATTGACCACCAACTGGCCATCGATCAGGGCTTTGGAACCTAGCAACAGGCGATAGCGCATGGACTTGCGGCAGGCGAGGGTAAATTCCACTGGCCAGACCCGATCACCCAGGGCCAGCGTGGTGCTGATCACATAGCGCACTTGCGCATGGCCGTTGGAGCTCTTGATGGTTTTGCGCGTGACCAGCGGCGCTTCGCAGCGCCGGTGACGCAACTGCACCACCGTGCCGAGGTGCGCGGTAAAGCGCACCCATTTCTCGCCGTCACGTTCGAACGGTTCGATATCGGTGGCGTGCAGGCTGGAGGTGCTGGCGCCGGTGTCGATTTTTGCGCGCAGACCGGCGACTCCCAGGCCCGGGAGCGCGACCCACTCGCGCAGACCGACGACGGTCAAATGATCAAATGTCTTCAAAGAAAAAAACCAAGGGTTAACGCTTCCAGGCCTCGTCCGGCACCTGGGCCAACGCTTTGAATGCAGGTCTGGCGAACCAGTAGCCCTGCATCAGAAATATTCCACAGTCCGCGAGGAAATCCCGTTCCCCGGCGCTTTCTATGCCTTCGGCAATGACTGTAACGTCCAACTCCGCACACATTGTGACAACCCCCCGCACGATCACCTGACGGATACGGTCTTGATCGATATCGCGGATCAGCGCCATGTCGAGTTTGATCAGGTCCGGTTGGAAATCAGCCAGCAGATTGAGCCCCGAATAGCCGGCACCGAAATCGTCGATGGCGGTCTTGAAGCCGAATTCGCGGTATTCACGCAGAATATTGGTCAAATGGCGATAATTATCTACGTGCTCGATTTCCAGGGTTTCGAAAATCAGCCGGTCGATCGGAAAGTTGTGTTTTCGTGCAGCCTCCAGTGTGCTGCGAATGCATAGCTCTGGACGGTAGACGGCGTTGGGCAAAAAGTTGATCGACAAGTGTGTCTGCATATTAAGACTGGCCGCGCCTTCGATGGCGCGAGTCCGGCAGAGCTGGTCGAAGCGGTATCGGTTGTCTTCTGTAACCTGATTTAACACGGACAGCGCGCCCTCACCGGCCACGCCGCGCACCAGCGCTTCGTGGGCGAATACCGATTGGTCGCGCAGGTCGACGATCGGCTGGTAGGCGAAGGCAAAATCGAAGTCCAGCGGCTCGCTCTGCTGGCAGCCTTGGCAACCGCCCTTGGGCGAGGTCAATGAAGTTGGAAATTTTGTCACGCGGTCACTCCAGGCCGTTCGGGCGGCGAAGATCACAGTCTATCTGGAGGGCCAGGTTCTTGCGCCCGACAGAAACGGTAGTACAGTTCCGACTACTGGCTGAGCGAGGAATTCATATGGGACAGAAGCAGGAGGAGGACGACAACAAGGTCCGTCTCGATAAATGGCTATGGGCGGCGCGTTTCTATAAGACCCGTGCGCTGGCCAAAGCAGCAATTGAAAGTGGCAAGGTGCATTGCCGTGGCGAGCGTTGCAAACCGGGCAAGGAACCACGCATCGGTGATGAGTTCGAGATTCGCACCGGCTTCGAAGTGCGCACCGTGAGGGTCGAGGCGTTGTCGATCGTGCGCCGTGGCGCGCCCGAGGCGCAAACCTTGTATGCCGAGACCGAAGCGAGTGTCGCCAAGCGTGAAGCGGCTGCGGCAATGCGCAAGGCGGGGTCGTTGGGCGTGAGTACCGATGGCAAGCCGAGCAAGAAACAGCGGCGTGATCTGTTCAAGTTTCGCGGTAGCAGCAACGAAGATTGAAACGTTGTGCCGACCTCTTCGCGAGCAGGCTCGCTCCCACATTTGATCGAGTCGTCTGTGGCAGCGAGCCTGCTCGCGAATCGAGTACGACGCGGTATCAGGCGCTACGCACCACACTCATCCGCGACACCATCGGCAACTTGCCCAGCAGCGCGAAAACCGGCGCGGTGAGCTTCAACAAAAGGTTCGACGCGTGATAGGCAAATGGCGTGTAGTAACCCCAGCCCAACGCCCACACCGCCAGCAACACGCCGCCGATGTAATCGTCCTGACCCCAATGCGCGCCAGCCACCAGGCGCGGCAACATGAACAGCACAGCCAGACCCCAGACCGTCAGAAACTGGCCGACGGTGCGGCTGAACACGCCCATGAACAACGCCCAGATCAACAACACTGAGGCATGATCACCGGGAAAACTCTGGCCCGAGCGATCCTTCAGCTCCCAGGTTTTTTCCAGGTGCGGAAAGTAATCGCTGATGTGCACGGCGCCCTCAAGCACCATCGACGGACTGCTGTGCTGCCAGCCCATGTGATCGGCGAATTTGGAAAACAGCGCGCGGATCACCACCATCAACAGCAGGATCGAGAAAAAACCGAAGAATGCGCGGCGCACGTCAATTGCCCTGAAAACCCAGTCGCCCTTGATCAGCAGCGTCAGCAGAATCAGTCCGACGACGATGTCGAACGGGCGCAGACTTGCAATTGCCCAGATGTGGAGCCATATCGGGTTGCTGGCCAGCGGTGCATTGAGCGAGCGGAACAGCCACTCGTCGAAAATCACACACAGCGTCTGGCCCGTAGGCCATAACCAGAAAGCCAGTAGCGCCAACGGCACTACGTTACACAGAACCAGCCGGCCGAGGTTCCACCTTGATTGGAACAAACCCGGATTGTTCATAAAATGCCTCCCATGGCGAAAAAGCGCCGGCACCAAAAAAAGTGCCAGCAAGCGCAAATTTTCACGTTTTGTAATCATTTTGTCATCACATTCAGATACCCAGACCTATGACCGACCTAGCGGATACCGATTTCACTCAACGCTTCATCTTCGATGACAGCGACACTCGCGGCGAACTGGTAGCGCTGGAGCGCAGCTACGCCGAAGTCCTCGCCAAACACCCGTACCCGGAGCCAGTGGCGCAACTGCTGGGCGAACTGATGGCGGCCGCCTCGTTGATGGTCGGCACCCTGAAGTTCGACGGCTTGTTGATTTTGCAGGCGCGCTCCGAAGGCCCGATCCCGATGCTGATGATCGAGTGCTCCAGCGATCGCGAAATCCGTGGCCTGGCGCGTTACGAAGCCGAGCAGATCGCGGCGGACGCCACCCTCAGCGACCTGATGCCGAACGGTGTTCTGGCCCTGACCGTCGATCCGACGGTTGGCCAGCGCTATCAGGGCATCGTCGATCTCGACGGCGAAACCCTGTCCGATTGCTTCACCAACTATTTCGTCATGTCGCAGCAGGTCGGCACGCGCTTCAAACTGTTCGCGGACGGTCGTCGCGCGCGCGGCATGTTGCTGCAGCAATTACCCGCCGACCGCCTGAAAGACGAAGAAGAACGCGCTGCGAGCTGGCAGCACCTCACCGCGCTCGCCAGTACTTTGAGCGCCGATGAACTGCTCAGCCTGGACAACGAAACCGTGCTGCATCGCCTGTACCACGAGGAGCAGGTGCGTCTGTTCGATGTGCAGCATCTGCGCTTCAACTGCAGCTGCTCGCGGGAACGCTCCGGCAATGCGCTGGTCAGTCTTGGGCAGGAAGACGCGCAAGCTTTGGTGGCCGAACAGGGTGGCACCGTCGAGATCGATTGCCAGTTCTGCAATCAGCAGTACCTGTTCGACGCGGCCGATATTGCTCAATTGTTCGCTGGCGCGGGCGTCGATACGCCGTCAGATACCCGTCACTAAAACGGTTCAGCGCAGGTAAATTCACTGCGTAATGACGGAATATCGCCGTTACGACGGGAGGACCCTACTCTTTTTGGGCTTTTCTGGCATAATCCGGCCCACTTTTTTCGCGGTAGTAGTGCACGACTTTCTACTACAAAACGTTTGGAGCACACTCGGCCACTGGCCGACGGGGAACCTCATGACGCAAGCCAATAACGCCGTGTACACCGATCTGAGTGTTGATGATCTGGTAAAAGAAGCCCTGAATCGCGGTGAAGGCGAGCTTGCCGATACCGGCGCTCTGGTTGTTCGCACCGGTCACCGCACCGGCCGTTCGCCAGTCGACCGTTTCATCGTTGAAGAGCCTTCCACCCAGGCCGCTATCGCCTGGGGCCCGATCAACCGCAAGTTCCCGGCCGACAAGTTCGATGCCCTGTGGGCTCGCGTCGAGGCCTTCAACAACGCGCAAGAGCACTTCGTTTCCCACGTGCATGTAGGCGCGGCGGAAGATCACTACCTGGCCGTGAAAATGACCACGCAGACTGCCTGGCAGAACCTGTTCGGTCGTTGCCTGTTCATCAACCCGGCCCAGTACAACCCGGCTGGCCGTGAAGAATGGCAAGTGCTCAACGTCGCCAACTTCGAGTGCGTGCCTGAGCGTGACGGCACCAACTCCGATGGTTGCGTGATCATCAACTTCGCGCAGAAGAAAGTGCTGATCGCCGGCATGCGTTACGCCGGTGAGATGAAGAAAGCCATGTTCTCCGTGCAGAACTTCCTGCTGCCGGCCGCTGACGTGCTGCCAATGCACTGCGCTGCCAACATCGGCGAAGACGGCGACGTGACCCTGTTCTTCGGTCTGTCGGGCACCGGTAAAACCACCCTGTCGGCCGACGAAAGCCGTTACCTGATCGGTGACGACGAACACGGCTGGGGCGAAGGCGTGGTCTTCAACATCGAAGGCGGTTGCTATGCCAAGTGCATCGACCTCTCCGAGAAAAACGAGCCGGTTATCTGGAAAGCCATCAAGCACGGTGCGGTGCTGGAAAACGTCGTCATCGACGACGCCAAGCACGCCGACTACGCCGATGTCAGCCTGACCCAGAACAGCCGCGCCGCCTACCCGCTGGAGCACGTTGCCAAGCGTTCCGAGAAGAACCTGGGCGGCGAGCCAAACGCGGTGATCTTCCTGACCTGCGACCTGACCGGCGTACTGCCGCCAGTATCGATCCTCAACGAAGAACAAGCGGCCTACCACTTCCTGTCCGGCTACACCGCGCTGGTGGGCTCGACTGAAATGGGTTCGGGCAGCGGCATCAAGTCGACCTTCTCCACCTGCTTCGGCGCGCCGTTCTTCCCGCGTCCGGCTGGCGAATACGCCGAACTGCTGATCAAGCGCATTCGCGGTTTCGGCTCCAAGGTCTACCTGGTCAACACCGGTTGGACGGGCGGCGGCTACGGCGTCGGCCAACGCTTCAACATCCCGACCACCCGCGCAGTGATCGCCGCGATCCAGAGCGGCGCTCTGATCGGTGCTGCCACCGAGCACCTCGACACCATCAACCTCGACGTGCCACTGGCCGTTCCGGGCGTCGACACCAACCTGCTCAACCCACGCAACACCTGGGCTGACAAGGCAGCGTACGACGAGGCAGCGAAAGCACTGGCCGGTCTGTTCATCGAGAACTTCAAGAAGTTCGAAGTGAGCGACGCGATCAAGGCGGCTGGGCCGAAGTTGTAAGTAATGGTTTGCAGTGAATAAAAAACCGCCCTTTGGGGCGGTTTTTTTTTCCGATCTGAAATGCAGCTTGGTTGGACTCAAAGACTTGGCTTGCCCTGGCTATCTGTCAATCAGCCAGTGCACTCAGCACATGAACAGGATCGTTATGAATGGCCTTGAGTAGTGCTTTGGCCGGCCCAGTCGGCTGACGACGACCTTGCTCCCAATTGCGTAACGTTCCCAACTGGACATCGATCAAGGCTGCGAACTTTGCCTGCGTCATTCCCGTCGCTTTGCGAATCTGTTTAACCTGTAATGCATCCACATAGAATTCGCGGGACGGCTTTTTTTCACCCCGAAGAATCTCATCCATTTCCTGCACGCTTTCCATCAGCTCATCAAAAAACTTGCTCATGGTTACCTCCAGTTTTCAATCATGGCCTTCAGTGCTTTCCGTTCGTCATGGGTAAGATCCTGCTGCTCGTTTTTTGGATAGATCATCAACAACGCGATCTGTGATGCTGAAACGAAGTGGTAGTAGATAACCCGTGCGCCACCCCGTTTGCCATGGCCTTTGGAGGCGACTCGTGCTTTACGCACCCCGCCGGTTCCTTCGATTACATCGCCAATAGACGGGTTTGCGACCAACTGCTTTTGAAAGGTGGCGTAGGCATCGTCGTCCAGTAACTCTCTTACTCGGCGGGTGAAGACTGAAGTCTCAATAAAAATCATGGTCAATGTACGCCAGTGACTTACTTCCAGGCAATGCTGAAGTGTTGATAACGATGACTGGTGCCTGGTCGCCGACAGATGATCGGCGGCGATCAGGCTGCTCGGCTTAGGTAGGGGCTTTCCAGTTGAGCATCTGTGTCTGCGCGACTTGCAGCAGCTCGCAGCCGACCTGTCAGCAGGTACAGAGCATGGGTGATGTCGGTCGCTGACCAAAGCAGCGATACCCACGACTATAGGTTCGCACCACCCGCTCGCGATAGCCGACAAGGCATCGCGTGAAGTAGGAACGGGACGAACAAAGCACCAGACGTTGCTACCGATTCTTCAACGCCTTTCAACGCAGATGCTGGTAACCGGAAATATCCAGCAGGCTTGTGGTCAGTCCGGTTGCCGGGCGGTAGATCGTGCCTTTGACTGCTGAAAACGGCACGCCTTTGCTGCCCAGCGAGACATAGCGCTCGCCTTTGTCCAGCTCGGTGAACCAGGTGTAGGACTGGCTGTGCATCTTCTTGTAGCGCGCTTCGTCGCTAACGATGGCGCCGGTGAGGCGGCGCAGGTCGGCATCGCTCAGGTTGAGAGTTTTGCCCAGTGGTACGCCCCAACGCTTGAGGCAGGTTTCCGCCAGATGGCGAACGATAAGGCCGGGTTCGATCAGTGCGTTGAGGTCGCTGCTGCTGCTCGGCTCGCCGCCGAGTGCCGTGGCGTTGCCAGCGAGGGTGGCGTGGCGACCGGCCATTGGATAGATCGAGGTTTTGCTGCCGGTGGCGGTTTGCGGGATCACGCAGCTGAAGCCTTTTGAGCGCTCGTCGCGGGCATAGAAGGCGATGTATTCCTTGACGTTGGATGCGAGTTTGACGCGGTTTTCCTGGAAGTTGCCGATGCCCGGAACTGGGTCAATCGCAAAGATGTTTACGGGAATATGTTTGAGTGCAGCATCCTTGAACATTGCATTGGCGAGCATGTGGCAACTGATACCGCCACGGCTCCAGCCGAGCAGATTGACACGCGTGGGAATAATGCCGTCCTTGCGGAAAGTCTTGATGATCTGTTCCTGCAACTTCTGTTGCGTGATACTCCGGTCGCCATAGTTATACTGGCGCCAAAACCAGGAGCCTTCCACTTTTACATCTTCAATAGGGATCCCTGCTGCTTTCAGACGGTTATATTCTGCCTCAGTCAGTTGTTTACGCTGCCAGTCGCATTTGCCTTTGATAATGTTCACGGCGTGTTGCACGTTTTCGTCCCAGCCTTTACCGAACAGGGTGCCGGACATGCCGTACTCAGAGGTCTTGGTGAACAGGTCGTCGGCTTGCAGATTGCCGCTGCCAGGGCCATCGACGACGATCCACTCGGCAAATTCGCGTCCGCTGTGGTGTGCAGCGAGCGTAGAAACGATTTCGCCGTCCCAGAAGCTTTTATGTTTGTCATCAAACTTGTTGGAGCCGGTGCCGCAGAAAAATATTGTTAAAGTTGTCATTTCGTTGCTCTTGCTTATGAATAAGAGCAGTCAAGTTAGTTTGAATTGTTGTTATAAATAAAGGGTGCTGTTGTGTCTGCGTTTGTAATGTTTAAATTTGTTATATATATGTAGCTGAGCTTTCGAAAGTTTGTCGAGGCGCTTCGATTGTTACACGCTTGGTTTTCGCTTCCCATGTATCATTCAGTATCGATTCAACCCCGACCTTTTCTCGACTCGCTGCAATCGCCCGCTAGGCTCTGGGCATGGCAGCAGTCAAAGGAGTGACAGCAAATGCACCACACCCTGGAACAGGTTTTTGGTTATCCACAATTTCGCCCCGGTCAGGAGGCCGCTGTCAGCGCGGTGCTGGCGGGGCGGTCGGCGGCGGCGATCTTTCCTACCGGCTCCGGCAAATCGCTTTGCTATCAGTTGCCGGCGCTTCTGCTGCCGCACCTGACACTGGTGGTCTCGCCGCTGCTGGCGTTGATGCAGGATCAACTGGCGTTTCTCAAGCGCCACGGCATTTCGGCCGGAAGCATCGATTCGGCACAGAGCCGCGAGGACGCCAATGACGTCATGGCCCGTGCGCGTTCGGGTGAATTGAAGATTCTGATGATTTCCGTCGAACGCCTGAAAAACGAGCGCTTCCGCAACTTCCTGCAGCAGGTGCCGATCTCGTTGCTGGTAGTCGACGAGGCTCACTGTATCTCCGAATGGGGGCACAATTTTCGGCCTGATTACCTGAAATTGCCGGACTACCAGCGTCAGTTCAACATCCCGCAGGCACTGCTGCTTACCGCCACGGCTACACCGAAGGTCATCGCCGACATGCAGGCCAAATTCGCCATCGCCCCTGATGACGTGGTGACCACCGGGTTCTATCGGCCCAACCTCAATTTGCTGGTCGAGCCTGTACGCGGTCAGGACAAACGTCGACGTCTGGTCGAATGGATGGCCGAGCGTCCCGGGCGACCGAGCATTGTCTACGTGACGTTGCAGAAGACCGCCGAGCACATTGCTGAACATCTTCAACGCAATGGAATCCAGGCCGAGGCATACCACGCCGGTTTGCCCCACGATCAGCGTGAAAGCATCCAACGCCGCTTCATGGCCGGGCAGTCCAATTGCATCGTCGCCACCATCGCTTTCGGGATGGGCATCGACAAGAGCGACATCCGTAACGTCGTGCATTTCGATCTGCCCAAATCCATCGAAAACTACAGTCAGGAGATTGGCCGTGCCGGACGCGACGGACAGCCCTCAGACTGCCTGGTCCTGGCCAACCGCGACAGCCTCAATGTGCTCGAGAACTTCGTTTACGGCGATACACCCGAGCGTGATGGCATTCGTTATGTGCTTGATGAACTGAAAGCTTCGGTGCCTGAGGGGCAGTGGGAGTTTCTGCTTGGGCCGCTGGCGGATCAGAGCAATATTCGCGCGTTGCCGTTGAAGACTCTGCTGGTGCAGCTGGAACTGCGAGGTCTGATCGCGCCGCGTTACGCCTATTACGCCGAATACCGCTTCAAATATCTGCTTGAGCCTGAAGCGCTGCTCCAGCGCTTCGAGGGCGAGCGCAGGGATTTCGTAGCGGCGATCATCCAGACCTCTACGCGAGCACGCACTTGGGCCACGGTGAATTTCGAGGCGATGTACTCGCAGTATTCCGCCGAGCGCAATCGGGTGGTGACAGCGTTGGATTATTTTCAGGAGAAGGGCTGGGTCGAGCTTGAAAGCAAGCAAATGACCGAGGTTTACAGCCTGCTGCGCAGTGATTTTGCCAGCGACGCCCTGAGCGCTGAGCTGCACGAGTATTTCACTCGCCATGAACAGACCGAAGTGGCTCGGATTCACGCCATGCTTGATGTGTTCGCCACGGAACGCTGCCTGGGTTATCGCTTAGCCGAGTATTTCGGTGATCACAATGCCCCCGAGCATTGCGGGCATTGTTCGGTGTGTTACGGCCAGATTGCGCGGTTGCCCGAGCCGCCGCCCTTGCCGCCGCTTGTGGATAAAAACTTCGCAGAACTGTGTGATGAATTTATCCACAGGCATGAGCAGCACACAGGGCGGATTCCATCGGCCGAACGCCTGACGCGATTCCTGTGCGGAATCAGCGTCCCTTTGTTCACCAAACTCAAGGCGCGGGCGATTCCAGGATACGCGGCGCTGGAAGAGTACCCCTACGCCGAGGTCCGCGATTGGGCGCAAGAGCACCTCTGATCTGCAGGAGCTGCCGAAGGCTGCGATCCTTTGATGTTGATTTCTTCAAGATCAAAGGATCGCAGCCGTCGGCGCCTCCTACGTTAAGAGTCATCAAGGCAGTGCCTCTATCCATCCGCTGAATGTCGATCATCACGCTAATAAACTTCAAAAAGCCTCGTTGCCTGACTAAGGTTGGGATCTGTCTTCGGATCGCCAACAAGAGAACAACATGAGCCAGACATCCTTCGATATTCAGCAGGCTGCCGTGATCGGCGCGGGCACCATGGGCCGTGGCATCGTCATGTGCCTGGCCAATGCCGGCGTGAGTGTGCAGTGGGTGGATAACAATCCACAGATGCTCGAGCAAGCACTGACAACGGTCGCCGAAACCTATGCACACAACGTGCGTCAGGGGCGCATCGATCAGGCCGAGGCAGATGCGCGAATTGCTCGCGTATCAGCAGCGGCGGATTACCCATCGATTCGCAATGTCGATCTGGTGATCGAAGCGGTGTACGAAAACCTTGAACTGAAGCAGAAGATCTTTCGCGAGCTGGATGGCTTGCTCAAGCCCGAGGCTCTGCTGGCGAGCAACACCTCGGCGCTGGACATCGACGCTATCGCGGCTGCGACCCGGCGCCCGGAACAGGTACTGGGTCTGCACTTCTTCAGCCCGGCCCATATCATGAAACTGCTGGAAATCGTGCGAGGTGCGCAGACCTCGCCAGCGGCACTGGAGGCGGCGCTGGCGCTCGGCAAGCGCATGGGCAAGGTCAGCGTGGTGTCGGGCAACTGTCACGGTTTTATCGGCAACCGCATGCTGCATCCGTATGTACTGGAAGCGCGCAAGATGCTTCTCGAAGGCGCTTATCCACAGCAGGTGGATGCCGCGCTACAGGGCTTCGGTTTTGCCATGGGGCCGTTTCGCATGTACGACGTGGTCGGTATCGATCTGGAATGGCGTGCCCGCGTACTCGCGGGCAAGGGGCAGGATGCACCGGAGGTTCAGATCGATAATCGTCTGTGCGAAATGGGCCGGTTCGGGCAGAAGTCCGGTAACGGTTACTACCACTATGAGCCGGGTAGTCGCCAGGCCGAGCATGATCCCGAAGTGGACGCGCTGGTTCTGCGAGTCAGCGAAGAGCTGGGTTTCCAGCGTCGCGACATCGGCCCCGAAGAAATTCTTGAACGCTGTTTGCTGGCGCTGGTCAACGAAGGCGCGAAGATCCTCCAGGAAGGCATTGCCGGATCTGCCCATGACATCGATCTGGTGTACTTGAACGGCTATGGTTTTCCAGCGGAGAAGGGCGGGCCGATGGCCTGGGCGGATCTGCAAGGGCTGGCGGATATCCATCAGCGCTTGCTGGCGCTGGCGACGCGCCAGGGCGATCAATGGAAGCCGGCGCGCTTGATTAGTGAGCTGGCCGCGCAGGGGAAGGGGTTTGCTGATCGTTGACACCGGTCGGCTGTGCTGACGCCTTCGCGGGCAAGCCCGCTCCCACAGGTAAAGTGTTCGTCCTTATGATCAACTTCAAGTAGGAAAATGCGAGAACCTTGCATGAATCAACGCTCCGACTACCGGCACTTCCAGCCCATCACCACACGCTGGCACGACAACGACGCTTACGGTCACGTCAACAACGTCACCTACTACAGCTACTTCGATACGGCCGTGAACACTTATCTGATTCAGGTCGGTGGCCTGGATATCCATGACGGCGAAGTGGTGGGATTCGTGGTCAGTTCGGCCTGCGATTACTTTGCCTCGATCGCTTTCCCGGATCTGATCGAGATCGGACTGCGGGTCGGCAAGCTGGGCAACAGTTCGGTGCAATATGAACTGGCGGTGTTCAAGGTCGGCGAAAGCGAGGCGTGTGCGGCGGGGCGATTCGTGCATGTGTTTGTCGATCGGGCGAGCAATCAGCCGGTGCCGATTCCGGCAGGTTTGCGCGGGGCGCTGGAGCGGCTGGTGGTCTAGACGCGCAAAAAAAATCGCAGCCCAAAAGCTGCGATTTTTTGTTCAAGCCTTCGCCTTAGTGGTGGCGATAGTACTTGTGATGCTTGCGGTGGCCGTAGGCATGGCCGCGACCTGGATGACCACGATCGCGATAGTAGCGACGGTCATCATGGCGACGGTCGTAGCGACGATCATCGTCGTCACTCTTGTTGCCCATGTAGTTACCCAGCGCGCCACCTGCGCCGCCACCAGCGGCGGAGCCGATCAGGCTGCCGGTGGTGCCGCCGAGGCTGCGGCCGACGACGTTACCGCCGGCTGCACCCAGTGCACCGCCGATGGCCGCTTCGCCACGGCTGCGCTTGTCTGCGCCGACCGCACTACCACCCGCGCCGCCCAGGGCCGCGCCGATGGTGGAACCTGTATTGCCGCCTAACGATTGACCGACGACCGAGCCAAGAACCCCGCCCAATGCGCCGCCCACACCTGCTTCGGTGGTGCCTCCGGCAGAAGCGAAGCCACTGACCAGGCCAAGGGACAACAAGAGAATCGAGGAGAACTTCATAGAGGATGAGCCTCAAAGGGATGACGGCGCCGATCCTGAGGCTCTGCAATGGGCGTGACAATCAAAATCCGACGAATAACACGACTTGTATACAATAATGCAAGTTACTGTTTTTTCACCGGAACTTAACCGATTTTCGCCGGTCTTTAGCTACTTCGGACAGGCCGTTTTTATGCAAAAACGGCCTTTTTTGTGGGTGGTCGAAAATCTTCGCCACCGCAGATCTGTTCACAGGTCGATCGCTTTCGCGAGCAGGCTCGCTCCCACCCTTGAAATGCATTCCAAGTGTGGGGGCGAGCCTGCTCGCGAAGGGGCCGGATCGGGCTCCGCGTTAAGCGGATTTAGCCATGATCAACCCACTCTCACTCGCCGCTTCCAGCCGGATCGCAATGAATTTCGACGTCGGCGTGTGGCTGCCATCCCCCGTACTTTCCAGCGGCACCAGCGGATTGACTTCCGGATAGTACGCCGCCGCTTGCCCGGCAGGAATATCGAACGCCAACAATGTAAAACCTTTCACCCGGCGCTCGCGACCATCGTCCCAGATCGACACGATGTCGGCCTTCTGTCCCGGACGGAAGCCCAGGCGAATAATGTCGGCCTCATTGGCGAACAGCACGTCACGCTGGCCCTTCACACCACGGTAGCGGTCATCGAGACCATAGATCGTCGTGTTGTACTGATCGTGGGAGCGCATCGATTGCAGGATCAGATCCGGCACCTGCCCGGTAGCACGGGTGCGCTCGTGAACCAGATCTTTCGGCAACTGGTTAGCGCGGAAATTGGCACGGCCCGACGGGGTGTTCCACTTGCGAGCGCCAGCCGAGTTGCCCAGATAGAAACCGCCCGGGTTTTTGATCTTGTCGTTGAAGTCTTTGAAGTTCGGGATGGTGTCGGCGATCAGTTCGCGAATGCGCCCGTAATCGGCCACCAGCCAGTTCCAGTCCACAGGTTGGCTGCCCAGCGTCGCAGCGGCGATGCCGGCAATGATCGACGGCTCCGAGCGCATCTGGTTCGACAGCGGCTGCAGCTGGCCGTTGGAGGCGTGGACCATGCTGAACGAGTCTTCCACGGTGACCGCTTGCGGCCCTTCGGTCTGGATATCGATATCGGTGCGGCCCAGGCACGGCAGGATCAGCGCGTCTTTACCGTGAGCGAGGTGGCTGCGGTTGAGCTTGGTGCTGATCTGTACGGTCAGGTCGCAGTTGCGCAGCGCTTCGAAAGTGCGCGAGCTGTCCGGCGTGGCCTGGGCAAAGTTGCCGCCCAATCCGATGAACACCTTGGCACGACCTTCGGCCATCGCATGGATTGCCTCGACCACGTTGTGGCCATTGTGGCGCGGCACCTTGAACTGGAAGCGACGCTCCAGCGAGTCGAGGAACGCCACCGGCGGACGCTCGTTGATACCCATGGTGCGGTCGCCCTGCACGTTGCTGTGGCCGCGCACCGGGCACAGGCCGGCGCCCGGCTTGCCGATGTTGCCGCGCAGCAGCATCAGGTTGGCGATTTCCTGAATGGTCGGCACCGAATGACGGTGCTGGGTGATGCCCATGGCCCAGCACATGATCACGTTCTTGCCTTTGGCGTACATGCGCGCGGCTTGCTCGATCTCGACCAGGGTCAGGCCCGATTGCTCGACGATCTGCTCCCACGAGGTGTCGTCGACGATGGCGAGGTACTCCAGCACGTTGGCGCTGTGGGCATTGAGGAAATCATGGTCGAACACCGCCGGCTCGCCAGCCTTCTGTGCATCGCGCTCCCATTGCAGAAGGAACTTGGCCATGCCGCGCAGCACAGCCATGTCGCCGCCAAGGGCCGGGCGGAAGTACGCGGTGTTGGTCGGCTTGTCGCCGTTGGTGAGCATTTCGATGGGGTGCTGTGGATGCTGGAAACGCTCCAGACCGCGCTCTTTCAGCGGGTTGATGCATACCACTTGGGCGCCGCGTTTCACTGCTTCACGCAACGGTTCGAGCATGCGCGGGTGGTTGGTGCCGGGGTTCTGGCCCCAGACGAAAATCGCGTCGGCGTGTTCGAAGTCGTCGAAGGTCACCGTGCCTTTGCCGACACCGACGCTCTGCGCCAACGCCACGCCGCTGGCCTCGTGGCACATGTTCGAGCAGTCGGGGAAATTGTTGGTGCCGTAAGCCCGCACGAACAGCTGATACAGATATGCCGCTTCATTGCTGGCGCGCCCCGAGGTGTAGAACTCGGCCTGATCCGGGCTCGGCAGATTGCGCAGATGCTTGCCGATCAGGGCGAAGGCATCTTCCCAACTGATCGGCTTGTAGCGATCGGATTCGGCGTCGTAGACCATCGGCTCGGTCAGGCGGCCCTGATATTCCAGCCAGTAATCGCTTTGTTCCAGCAGAGAAGTGACGCTGTGCTTGGCGAAGAATTTCGCATCGACGCGACGCTTGGTCGCTTCCCAGTTCACTGCTTTGGCGCCGTTCTCACAGAACTTGACCATGCCGCTTTCCGGCGAATCACCCCAGGCGCAACCCGGGCAGTCGAAACCGCCGTTCTGGTTGGTCTTGAGCATCATGCGCAGGTTTTTCAGGGCATTGTCGCTGGTCAGCCACGCCTGGGCCACACTGATCAGGGCGCCCCAGCCGCCGGCGGCACCTTTGTAAGGCTTGTAGCGCGGGACAGGTTTCTGGTCGGCTTGATGATGTTGGCTCACGCTTGATTCTCCATCGCGGGGCTGTACACCCGCGGCGCACTTTTCTGCGGCAGGTGGATGAGATTGAGGTTGTGGCGCCGGGCCCATTGCACGGCCAGGCCGGTGGGTGCCGACAGGCTGACCAGGGTCTGGATGCCGGCACGCAAGACTTTCTGGATCAATTCGAGGCTGCAACGGCTGGTGACGATCGCCAGCCCGCCCTCTGTGGATATCTTCTGGCGGATCAGTCCGCCGATCAGCTTGTCCAGCGCGTTATGGCGGCCGATGTCTTCACGACCGAGCAGCAATTCGCCGCTGGCGTTCATGAACACCGCCGCATGCACCGCGCCGCAGTGCTGGCCGAGTGGCTGGAACGCGCCGATGCGCTGGCGCAAGCCGTCGAGCCATTCGATCGGTGGCAAGGCTGCGCCAGGCAATACCTTGAGATCGGGCAACGCCTGTTCGACCGCTTCGACGCCGCACAATCCGCAACCGCTGGTGCCGGCCAACTGCCGACGCTGTTGCTTGAGGTTCCAGAATGCGCGATTGGCGATGGTCACCTGCGCGTATTGTGCCGAGCCTGCACCTGTCAGTTGCAGATCATAGATATCGCTGGCGTCTTCGATGATGCCGCTGCCGAGGCTGAAACCGACGATGAAATCTTCGAGGTCGGTCGGGGTGACCAGCATCACTGCCTGGCTGATGCCGTTATAGGCGATCGCCAACGCGACTTCCTCGGCCAGCGCGGTGCTGGCCGATGCCTCAAGGGGTAAATCGCTGTAGCTGTAGGTCTGGCTGGCGGCAGGCGCAGGCGTTTCAATTGCTGGCGCCGCGCAGGCTGGGCGCTTGGCGTTCATGGCATCACCGACGGTTTGATCTAGGTCAAGACTAGGCGCGGCAAGTTGTCGCGTCTAATCGCTATTACCGATCTACCGATAGATGCCGTCGATCACGCCTCCTTCGGCGATTTTTGATAGAGCGCGAAGCAGGCTTCAGCCAGCGCCGAACGCGGTGCCCCACGGCGCATGATCAGCCCCAGCGGCGCGAGGGTGTGGGCATTTTCGATCGGTTGCAGACGCAGGTGATCGGCGAGGTTTTCCGCGCCGCCGTCGAGCGGCATGATCGCGCAGCAAAAACCGCCGTGGACCGCTTGCAGCAGTTGATGCACAGCGTCGGTTTGCAGCAGCGGTTGCGGCGTCAGGCCACGGCTGTGGAAGTTATGGTCGATGGACTGGCGAAAATGCATGCCGCTGGTGAGCATGCACAACGGCAGTTCGATCAGCGATTCCCAGCTCAGTGGTGCTTCGCCGAAGCTGAACGAGCGCTCGTCGTAGAGCAGGCCCATGCGCGTCTCGTTGAAGGCCAGTGAATCGAAACGCTCGCTGTCCAGACGCTCCAGATACGAAACGCCAATGTCGATGCGGTTGTTCGCCAAGTGTTCGAGCACCTGCTCCGAGCTCAGCGACGACAGTTCGAAGCGCAGTTCCGGGTGCGCCGCATGCAGACGTTGCATCAGCGGCAACGGATCGAAACTCGACAGCGGCACCACACCCAGGCGCAGCGTACCGATCAGGTTGCCGCGACAGGCCGCCGCTTCCGCCTGCAAGCCGTCATACGCCGCCAGCACCGTACGCGCCCACGCCAGCACGCGTTCACCCGGCGCGGTGAAGCCTTCGAAGCGCTGGCCGCGATTGACCAATGGCAGATCGAGTTCTTCTTCGAGGCTGCGCAAGCGCATCGACAGGGTCGGCTGGGTGATGTGGCAGCGCGCGGCCGCCTGGCCGAAATGGCGGGTTTCGTCGAGGGCGATGAGGAATTTCAGTTGCTTGATGTCCATCTTCGCTCCGGGCGGTTGGCGGGGTCTGGCGATTCTACCGCCTGCGGCGCGGCAGCGTCATTGGTCGGACTGGAACCGGGTTTGGCTGGGGTGGTCTAGGCTTGGACGACTGGAACCCAAATCAAGGAGTGTGCGCTATGAGTCTGTTGAGCTTTGTGAAAGAGGCCGGGGAGAAGCTGATCGATCTGTTGACCCCGGGCAATGCCAACGCCAGTGAGCAGTTGAAGGAACATATCAGCAAGGTCGGGCTGGGCAATCCTAACGTGCAGGCGACCGTGGATGGCGACAAGGTGACGGTCACCGGTGAAGTGGCGAGCCAGGAAGAAAAGGAAAAGATCCTGCTTGCGGTAGGCAACATTTCGGGCGTAGGCAGCGTCGATGATCAGATCACCGTGACCGGCCCGGTCGTGGTGGCCGCCGAGTTTGTCGAGGTCAAGGCAGGTGACACGCTTAGTGCGATTTCGCTACGCGTCTATGGAAATGCCAACCAGTACCAGAAAATCTTCGATGCCAACAAACCGATGCTCAAGGATGTGAACAAGATCTATCCGGGACAAAAACTGCGCATTCCAAAATAACGCAGTCATGTAGGAGCAGCCGAAGTCTGCGATCTTTCGACTTTGATTTTTAAAATCAGGATCAAAAGATCGCAGCCTGCGGCAGCTCCTACAGGGATCAGAGTCCAGTAATCAGATCGCGATAATCCTCGACTGCGGCAAATTCTGCGGTGTCCCTCGGCCCTTTGCGGCTGTCCGGTTCTTTCACCGCGAGCAGATGCGCCACGCCAAAGTCCCGTGCACTGCGCAGGATCGGCAAGGTGTCATCGATAAACAGGCTGCGCGCCGGATCAAAACCGATGTCGGCCTGCAAGGCATCCCAGAACTGCGGGTTCTCTTTCGGATAACCATAGTCATGCGAGCTGATCAGCCGCTCGAAGTACGGCGCCAGTTCGATCCGTTCCAGTTTCAACGACAGCGAATCGCGATGCGCATTGGTGATCATGATCACCCGTTTGCCGGCGCGTTTGATTGCGTCGAGAAAGGTATCGGCATCCGCGCGCAGGGCGATCAAGTGCGCGGTTTCCTGTTTCAGTTCACGCACCGACAATTTCAGTTCCGTGCTCCAGAAATCCAGGCAATACCATTGCAACTGGCCGGCGTGGCGTTCGAACAATGGCTGCAACTCCAGCTCGGCCATGGCCCGGCTGATGCCGTGCAGTTCGGCGTAGCGCTGGGGCAGATGCTCGAGCCAGAAGTGGTTGTCGAAGTGCAGATCCAGAAGTGTGCCGTCCATGTCGAGCAGGACGGTATCGATCTCGGACCACGGTAAAGAAGGCATGGCAACGTCTCGTACGGTGAAAAGATATCCGACGCAAACAATCGGGAAAGCCGCGTTATAGTAGCGCGTTCACGCCAAGGAGCTTTGCATGCGCCAGAAACCCACCGTACTCGCCCGCGAGATCGTCGCCACCAGTCGCCTGTTTCGCGTCGAAGAACTCAAGCTGCGATTTTCCAATGGCGTGGAGCGCACTTACGAGCGTCTGGTCGGCAAGGGTGCGGGCTACGGCGCGGTGATGATCGTCGCCATGCTTGATGCCGAACACGCGGTGTTGATCGAGGAATACTGCGGCGGCACCGACGAATACGAATTGTCTCTGCCCAAAGGCCTGATCGAGCCGGGCGAAGACGTGCTGGCAGCAGCCGAGCGGGAGCTCAAGGAAGAGGCCGGTTATGGCGCGCGTCAGCTGGAACATCTGACCGAACTGTCGCTGTCACCCGGTTACATGAGCCAGAAGATCCAAGTGGTGCTGGCCACCGATCTCTACGAAGAACGGCTGGAAGGCGATGAGCCGGAGCCGATGCGGGTCGACAAGGTCAACCTGCGCGAACTGTCGGCGCTGGCGCTCAATCCGCAATTTACCGAAGGCCGCGCATTGGCGGCACTGTATTTGACTCGTGACCTGCTGAGCCAGCGCGGGGTGTTCAGCTATGAGTGAGACGTCGATGAATTTTCCCCATCCGTTGATGGCACCGGTAATTGAGTTGGCGCTGCAGGCTGGCGAGGTAATTCTGCCGTTCTGGCGTGCCGGCGTTGAAGTCACGGCCAAGTCCGATGATTCACCGGTGACGGCTGCCGATCTGGCTGCGCATCACCTTATCGTTGCCGGGCTGACGGCGCTGGATCCGAGCATTCCGGTGCTCTCGGAAGAGGACGCCAATATCCCGCAGAGCGTACGCGCCGGTTGGCAGCGCTGGTGGCTGGTGGATCCGCTGGACGGTACCAAGGAATTCATCAGTGGCAGCGAAGAATTCACCGTCAACATCGCGCTGATTGAAAACGGCCGGGTGGTGTTTGGCGTGGTGACGATGCCGACCAACGGGCGCTTTTACGTCGGCGGTAGCCGCCTGGGTGCCTGGCGCGGCGACAAGGACGCAACGCCAGTGACGATTCAGGTGCGCGATGTGCCTGCACCGGGGGAGGCGTTCACCGTGGTCGCCAGCCGTCGACATTCAAGTCCCGAGCAAGAGCGGTTGCTGGCCGGGTTGAGCGCCAGTCTTGGTGAGTTGCAACTGGCCAATATCGGCAGTTCCTTGAAGTTTTGTCTGCTGGCCGAAGGTGCTGCCGATTGCTATCCACGTCTTGCGCCGACTTCGCAGTGGGACACGGCGGCAGCGCAGGGGGTGCTGGAAGGCGCGGGGGGCGAGGTGCTGGATCTGAACGGCAAGGCGTTCAGTTATCCGCCGCGAGAATCGCTGTTGAATGAATTCTTTCTGGCACTGCCGGCGAAGGCTGCATGGCGTGCGCGACTGTTGGAGTTGGCACGCTCCTGAGATCAAAAGATCGTCCGAACGCGGCCCGAGTTTGGACGATCTTGTGCTTCACCGGTGCAAGACATATTGCCCGGTAAACCTCACCGCATCGTCCTTGCTTCCCGCATTCAGGATCCGCGTATCCAGCGTCAACCGTGCTCGCCCATAACGCCGATACATCGCCACAAAGCGCTTCCACACGGCCGCATCCGGTGCCGGACAGAGGGCCACGGCGTCACCGGTTACCGGCAGCGGATAACTGATCTGCCCTTCCTGAATGACGATGTGTCCGTCGGTAATCCCTTCTTCCTTCAAACGTAGATGCAACCAGCCCCAACCGGCCAGCACCGCGCCGCAGTACAGGCTGCCGCCAAACATGGTGCTCTTGTGATTGACGTTGGGTGCGAGGGGCAGGTGCAGGCTCAGTTGCTGCTCGCGCCACTCGAGCACCTCAAGACCCATCTCGGCGGTCAGCGGAATGTCGTGATGCAGCACCGTTTGCAGGTATTCGCTTTCGCTGCTCATTCGTTGTCGTCCCCGTGGCTGCTGTCGCCGAAATTCAGACCGTGTTTGCGCAGCTTGTCATGCAGAGTCTTGCGCGGAATACCCAAGGCTTCGGCGAGGCTGCGCACCGAGCTGTGCGAGCGCGCCAGTTCGGCGGCGATCAGCGATTTCTCGAAGTTTTCCACTTGCTCGCTGAGGCCGCCACTGACCACTTCTACCGGCGTGCCACCGCTGCCATCAGCGCTGTTGTCCAGTGCCAGCTCAAGCCCGAGGGCGAAGCGTTCGGCGGCATTTTGCAGTTCACGTACATTGCCCGGCCAGGTGTGGCGCAGCAGCAGGGCGCGTTGCGCCGGTTGCAGTTCGTGGGGCGGCAAGCCGTGGCGGGCGCTGGCTTCATCGGCGTAATGCTGGAACAGCACCAGTGCGTCTTCGCCGCGTTCGCGCAACGGTGGGATGCGCAGCGGCGCGACATTGAGGCGGTAATACAAGTCGGCGCGGAAGCGGCCCTGATCTGCTGCCTGGCGCAGGTCTTCCTTGGTCGCGGCAATGACGCGGATGTCCAGCGGGATCAACTGATTGCCGCCCAGGCGCTCGACGACCCGCTCCTGGAGCATGCGCAGCAGTTTCACTTGCACGTCCATGCTCATGCTTTCGATTTCGTCGAGAAACAGCGTGCCGCCGTTGGCGAATTCGAATTTGCCGATGCGACGCTTCTGCGCGCCGGTGAAGGCGCCGGGCTCGTGGCCGAACAGCTCGCTTTCCACCACCGATTCGGCCAGGGCGCCGGCGTTGATCGCCACGAACGGGCCATTGCGGCGGCTCGACAAATCATGCAGCGCGCGGGCCACCACCTCTTTGCCGGCACCGGTCTCGCCGAGGATCAGCACATCGGCCTTGGTCGCCGCCAGCGCACCGATCTGCTCACGCAGGCGCAGCATTGGCGTCGAGTGCCCCACCAGCCGCGCGCTCAGTTCGTTGCGGTCGCTCAAGGCCAGACGCAGGCTGCGGTTGTCCAGCACCAGCCGCCGTAACGAGAGGGCGCGACGAACGCTGTCGAGCAGCGCGTCGCTGGCGAAGGGTTTTTCCAGAAAATCGTAAGCGCCGGCGCGCATCGCTTGCACCGCCAGCGGTACGTCACCATGGCCGGTGATCAGCAGCACCGGTAACTCGGGGTCCTGGGCGTGCAACTCGCTTAACAGTTCGAGGCCGTCCATGCCCGGCATGCGGATGTCGCTGACCACCACGCCCGGCCAGTCACGCTCAAGTTGCGCGGCCAGGCCCTTGGCTTCGGACAGCGGCAGGATTTTCAGGCCGGCCAGGTCCAGGGTCTGGCCGAGGGCCTGGCGCAGGTGCGGATCGTCGTCGATCAACACTACCTGGATGCGATTGTCGATGGTCATGCACTTCGATCCTCGGACGGTTGCAGGCTGACTCCGGGCGCACCGGCGCGCAGGCGCAGGGTGATCAGGGCGCCGCCTTGCTTGTGGTTGGCGAACGACAGCTCGCCACCAAAGGCGCGCATCAGCGTTTCACAAATGGCCAGCCCCAGACCCAGACCCTGGGTGCGGGTCTTGGTGGTGTAGAAGGGCTCGCTGGCGCGGCCAAGGGCTTCCATGCAGAACCCGGGGCCGTTGTCGCGAATGTACAGATTGACGCCGTCGGCGGTGGCTTCGGCACTCAGCCACAATTTGCGCGGCGGGCCTTTTTCGGTCAGGGCATCGAGAGCATTGGCCAGTAGATTGCCCAGCACCTGGCGCAAGCGGGTTTCGCCGGCCTCGACCCACAGCGTGGCTGCGGGCAAGTCGCGGATCAGCTCAACTTCCATGCTGCGCCGACGTTTGGCGAGTAAGGCCAGCGCGTCGTCCAGCGCCGGTTGCAGGGCGACGCTTTCCGGTGCGTGGCGATCGCGGCGGGCGAAGGCGCGCAGGTGGGCGATGATCGAGGCCATGCGCCCGGTCAGTTCGCTGATCAGCTTGAGGTTGCCACGCGCGTCGTCGGTGCGCTGATGATCGAGCAGCACTTCGGCGTTTTCCGCATAACTGCGAATCGCCGCCAGCGGCTGATTGAGTTCGTGACTGATGCTCGCCGACATGGTGCCCAGCGCCGACAGTTTGCCGGCCTGAACCAGATCGTCCTGAGCGCGCACCAGCTCCTGCTGGGCGTGCTCGCGCTCAAGCACCTCCTGCTTCAAACGGCGGTTGAGGCCTTCCAGATCACTGGTACGTTCGGCAACCCGACCCTCCAGCTCGCGGCGCGCCTTGGCCTCAAAAGCGATGCGCTCCAGGTAATGCCGGCGACGCTGCATCATCAGACCCACCAGCAGCATGACCACCAACAGCGTGGCGCCGCCGATCGCGACTACCGTTCGCACGGGGCGATCGATCAGTGTGCGCGGGGCGAGAATGCTTACGCTCCAGCCGGTTTCGGCGATGTCGTGAGTCTGCGTCAGCCAGGCGTCGGGGCTTAGATTCAGCGGCCGTGGTTCGCGGGTCGGGTAGGGCTGGATCGCGGTGATTGCAGCGCGCTCGGCATCGCTCAACCCGCGAGTGGAGCGGAAGCGCCATTCCGGACGCGACGTCAGGATGACCACGCCGTTATGGTCGGTGACCAACAATTGTTCCGGAGTTTTGCCCCACAGGCTTTCGGTGTGGTCGAGGTCGACCTTGATCACCAGCACGCCGATGATTTTCTCGCCGTTGCGCACCGCAGCGGCGAAAAAGTAGCCGCGTTTGGCCGAAGTGGTGCCGAGACCGAAGAAGCGTCCGAGGCGCCCGGCCATGGCTTCACTGAAATACGGGCGAAAGGCGAAATTGCGCCCGACGAAGCTGTCACGCTTGTCCCAGTTCGATGCCGCCAGGGTCTGGCCGGACGTGTCCATCAGGTACATGACTTCAGCGCCGGTCTGCGCAGCAATGTTTTTCAGCAGGCGATTGGCGTTGCCTTGGGTGACGCCGTCGTCCGGCGCACCAAGCACGGCACGCAGGGCCGGCAGATCGCCGAGAATCTGCGGCAACACTTCATAGCGATGCAGGGTACCGAGCAGGTTGGCGACGTAGAGATCGAGGGTCTGGCGATTCTGCCCGGCGAGTTCGCTGCGGTAGTAGCGTTCGGCGAGGTGTTCCAACGGCCATAGCAGCGGCGCCAGGCACAGGGCCAACAGCGCGAGGCTGCGCCAGCGAGGTCTGCGGGGGAGGGTTGGTTTCATGAGCCGGATGCGCCTGTAGGGACAGGCGCATTATGCCCGGCCTCAGGCGAAGACGTCAGCGTCCTTGAGCAGCGCGGCCGCCTGATCCTTGGCCGACAGCTTCGGCGCTTCGTCCAATTGCCAGTCGATGCCCAGCGCCGGGTCGTCCCAGCGAATGCTGCGCTCGGAAGAGGGGTCGTAGTAGTTGGTGGTCTTGTAGAGGAATTCGGCGAACTCGCTCAGCACCACGAAACCGTGAGCGAAACCTTCCGGTACCCACAGCTGACGATGGTTTTCCGCCGACAGGCGCACCGCCACCGATTTACCGAAATGCGGCGAGCTGCGACGAATGTCCACTGCCACGTCGAGCACTTCACCCACGGTCACGCGAACCAGTTTGCCCTGAGTGTTCTGCAACTGGTAATGCAGGCCACGCAGCACGCCTTTTTGCGAGCGCGAATGGTTGTCCTGGACAAATTGCGTATCCAGACCGGTGGCTTCCTGGAACGCCTTGGCGTTGAAACTCTCGTAGAAAAAACCGCGCTCGTCGCCGAACACCTTGGGTTCGATGATCAGAACACCGGGCAGGTCGGTGGTGATGACATTCATGAGGATTTCCAGTGATAGGTGTGAATGGCCGACATTCTTGCGCAAAGTGCTGCCGGGCGCGAGCGCGGACTGCGCCGTAGCGTCAATCGACCTCGCCAAAATACCAGCGTTCCTCTTCATAAGTCTGCCCATCCCAGCCTTCAACCTCGTAGCGCAAACCTCGTTCGCCCATGCCCTGTGGCAACACAAGCCCCCATTCCTGAGCCAGGCTTTTGCCGGTTTCGACATATTCGCTGTCGGAGGCCGGGATATGACCGCGGTGGTATTCCAGATCCGTATAGATACAGATTTCGCTGGAAAACATGCCGGGAACACAAAGGGCTGCGACCACTTTGCAATCAAGCGCATGCTCCGGGCGAGCCAGGCGAATGTGCTGTGCCGCGTCGATCAAGTGCTGGGCACATTGCCTTTTCAGATCGGTTGTTGCCTGTTTTCCTTCAACCATCGCCATGTGGATCGGAATTTTCCAGTTCCAGTATTTGTCCTCAAGAGTAAGGTCAGCTGGAAAATACCCCTCGAAATCGGCGGCCCAAGCGGCCAGAGCTCGCAAGCGGCGAGGGATATTGCGGACTTTTTTGTCCGTAAGGGCGAGGCGACGATGGGACATGACGTGGGCTTGCATCCGTGCTGTGAATTTGCGGCGCAGATTGCACAGAGCTGCACTGAAACACAATCTGAATGTCTTGTAGGAAAGTTTGCCTGGACGGCTTTCGGCGACGGCATTGCCGCTTTTCGTTTGACCGGCCAACGTCATGAGGGGTTGCGTAACCGCTGAGGCAATGGCGATATAAGCGCCTAATAAAACTTCAGGGGTCGTTTCATGCCGCTCGCCACGTTGATTCATCGCGCCAGTTTGCCCGGTCCGCAGGTTTCAGAGGCGCAGGCGCTGCAATGGCTGGCCGAACATTACGGGCTCAGCGGCACGCTGCAGGCGCTGGGCAGTCAGCAGGATCTGAATTATCGCGTCGACAGTGCGCGTGGGCGCTTCGTGTTGAAAGTCTGTCGTGGCGATTACGCCCTTGTGGAGCTGCAAGCCCAGCACGCAGGACTCAAATACTTGGCCGAGCACTCGGCGATCAAAGTACCGCGCGTGATCGCTGCCAATAACGGTGCAGATCTGTTGTCGCTGCAAGCCAATGGCGAAGCGGTACATGTTCGGTTGCTGGAGTACATCGAAGGGCAGCC
Organism: Pseudomonas sp. UF-293; assembly: GCF_058245595.1. Lineage (NCBI taxonomy): Bacteria > Pseudomonadati > Pseudomonadota > Gammaproteobacteria > Pseudomonadales > Pseudomonadaceae > Pseudomonas > Pseudomonas sp. UF-293. Next base: position 144,192 of record NZ_JBSICA010000006.1, read on the forward strand.
GTTAACCAATTTCGCTCATCTTGGCCAGGACGTCGTCGCCGGGTTTGGCCGGCTCTGTGGCGAGATGGATCTGGCCCTGGCAGGCTTCGATCACCCGGGCCTTGAGCGCACCTTGCAGTGGGACGCGCGTCACGCCAACGCTTTGATCGGTCATCTGATGCCGGTCATCACAGACGCGCAACAGCGTGCGGCGATCAGCGCTGCCGCCGAGCAGGCCGAGCGCCGTTTGCAGCCGTTGCTGGACAAACTGCCGGTGCAGGCGATTCACATGGATATCACCGATGACAACGTCGTCTGGGCGCGCGATACCCAGCGGCATTGGCAACTGCAGGGGGTTATCGACTTCGGTGATCTGGTACGCACTTGGCGCATCACCGATCTGTCGGTGACCTGTGCGGCATTGCTGCATCACGCCGATGGCGATCCGTTTGTCATCCTGCCAGCAGTCAAGGCGTATCACGCGGTCAATCCGTTGCAGTACGCAGAGTTGCAAGCGCTGTGGCCATTGATCGTGGCGCGATCGGCGGTGCTGGTGCTCAGTGGCGAGCAACAGGTGAGCATCGATCCCACCAATACCTACAGCCGCGACAATCTGAGTCATGAATGGGAGATCTTCCGTGTCGCGACCTCGGTGCCACTGGCATTGATGGAGGCGGCCATTCTCACTGCCGTGGGCCAGACCTTACCGAGGAACGAACACGCAGAATTCGCGCCGCTGTTGCCCGCACTGGTCGGGCGCGAATTTGCGCTGATCGATCTGGGCGTGCTGAGCCCGCACTTCGAGGCTGGCAACTGGGAGCAGCCGGGCAGCGATCAGCGCTTGCTGACAGAAGCCGCAGCGGTGCATGGGCTGGCGGCGACGCGTTATGGCCAGTACCGCTTGTCACGTACTCGGCCGGACAGCGCGACTGAGCCGGACACGTTCCCATTGCATGTCGAATTGCGTGTGCCGTCTGGAAGCGAAGTGCAAACGCCGTTCGCCGGCGTTCTGAAGCAAGCGGCAAACGGTGCGCTGCAACTCGATGGCCCACAGTTCAGTGTTCGCCTGTGGGGCGTGACGCCAGTTGTCGACCATGGCGCGGCACTGGATAAAGGCCAGAAACTCGGTGAAGTCACTGGGCCGCTGATTGTGCAGTTGTGCCGAGAAGCAGAGCTCGACGCGCCACTGTTCTGCACGCCGTCCCGTGCATCCGCGTGGCAGGCGTTGTGCCCGTCGCCGGCGACCTTGCTCGGGCTGGCCTGCGACGCCGAGCCGGAGCTGGACGCGAAAACCCTGCTCGAACGCCGCGACGCCAGTTTCGCCCGCACGCAAAAACACTATTACGTCGATCCACCTCGTATTGAGCGCGGCTGGCGCAATCATTTGATCGACATGCACGGCCGTTCATATCTCGACATGCTCAACAACGTCGCGGTGCTCGGTCATGGTCATCCGCGCATGGCGGCGGTCGCGGCGCGGCAGTGGTCACTGCTCAATACCAACTCGCGCTTCAACTATGCGGCGGTGGCCGAGTTTTCCGAGCGCCTGCTGAAGCTGGCGCCGAAGGGCATGGATCGGGTGTTTCTGGTCAACAGCGGCAGCGAGGCCAATGATCTGGCGATCCGTCTGGCCTGGGCCTTCAGCGGCGGGCGCGACATGATCAGCGTGCTTGAGGCCTATCACGGCTGGACGGTCGGCGCCGACGCGGTTTCGACATCGATTGCCGACAACCCAAAAGCGCTCGACAGTCGTCCGGACTGGGTGCATCCAGTGCCGGCGCCGAATACTTATCGCGGCGAATACCGTGGCCCCGATTCGGCGCCGGATTACGTGCGCAGCGTCGACCATCACCTGCAGAAACTTGCCGAGCAAAAGCGCCAACTGGCCGGTTTCATCTGCGAGCCGGTCTACGGTAATGCCGGGGGCATTTCTTTACCGCCGGGCTATTTGCCGCAGGTGTATGAAAAGGTCCGCGCGCAGGGCGGGGTGTGCATCGCCGATGAAGTACAGGTCGGTTATGGGCGCATGGGCCATTTTTTCTGGGGTTTCGAAGAGCAGGGCGTGGTGCCGGACATCATCACCATGGCCAAAGGCATGGGTAACGGTCAGCCACTTGGCGCGGTGATCACTCGCCGGGAAATCGCCGAGGCGCTGGAGGCCGAGGGGTATTTCTTTTCATCGGCGGGCGGCAGTCCAGTCAGTTGCCAGATCGGCATGGCGGTGCTCGATGTGATGGAAGAAGAAAAACTCTGGGAGAACGCCCAGGTGGTCGGCGGCCACTTCAAGGCGCGCCTGGAAGCGTTGATCGATAAACATCCGCTGGTCGGCGCGGTGCACGGCTCCGGGTTTTATCTGGGGCTGGAGCTGATCCGCAATCGCCAGACGCTGGAACCGGCAACTGCCGAGACTGCATTGTTGTGTGATCGCCTGCGTGCGCTGGGGATTTTCATGCAGCCGACCGGCGATGACTTGAATATCCTCAAGATCAAGCCACCGATGGTGACGTCGCGCCAGAGTGTGGATTTCTTCGTCGATATGCTGGATCGGGTGCTTACCGAGGGCCTGTAAGCAAGGCACATCCCCTGTGGGAGCGAGCCTGCTCGCGAAAGTTGTGTATCCGCCGCCACATGCGGTGGCCTGACACAGCGCATTCGCGAGCAGGCTCGCTCCCACATTTGTTTTTGGTCTGAAGTCCGATTTGTATCGATTTAATTTGCGTTGAAGCAGAGGTATTCCTTCTTTACAGCTTTTAAAGTCGATATTTATCGGTTATAAAGTCGCCATTGCTCCGGCATGGCGATCTCTTGTCCGGTGCGCGCGTTTTCTTTTCGGTTGAATTCTTCAACCGTCAAAGCACTAGCCCGGAGATGATTCATGAGCCGTATCGTTACCGTCGCCGCCACGCAGATGGCCTGTTCTTGGGACCTGGAAGCCAACCTCGAAACTGCTGAAAGACTGGTCCGCGAAGCCGCCGCCAAAGGCGCGCAGATCATCCTTATCCAGGAACTGTTCGAAGCGCCGTACTTCTGCCAGAAGCCGAATCCGGATTACCTGCAACTGGCAACGACGGTGGAAGACAACGTCGCCATCAAGCATTTTCAGAAAATCGCCAAGGAGTTGCAGGTGGTGCTGCCGATCAGCTTCTACGAACTGGCAGGCCGCGCGCGTTTCAACAGCATCGCGATCATCGACGCCGACGGCAGCAACCTCGGGATTTATCGTAAAAGCCACATTCCCGATGGCCCGGGCTATCACGAGAAGTATTACTTCAACCCGGGCGACACCGGCTTCAAGGTGTGGAATACCCGTTACGCGAAAATCGGCGTCGGCATCTGCTGGGACCAGTGGTTTCCGGAAGCGGCGCGCAGCATGGCCCTGCAAGGCGCGGAAATTCTCTTTTATCCAACCGCAATCGGCAGCGAGCCGCATGACAAGACCATCTCGTCGCGCGATCACTGGCAGCGGGTGCAGCAGGGCCATGCCGGCGCCAACCTGATGCCGCTGATCGCCAGTAACCGCATCGGCAATGAAGAGCAGGACGGCTACGACATCACCTTTTACGGCTCGTCGTTCATCGCCAACCAGTTTGGCGAAAAAGTGCAGGAGCTGAATAAAACCGAAGAAGGTATTCTTGTGCACACGTTCAACCTCGACGAGCTGGAACATATTCGCAGCGCGTGGGGTTCATTCCGCGACCGCCGGCCGAATCTGTACGGCGCGTTGAAAACCCTCGACGGTTCCCTGGAGTCCTGATGACCACATTGAAAAGTACCCCGCGCGCCGACGGCTTCTACATGCCGGCCGAGTGGGCGCCACAAACCCAGACCTGGATGATCTGGCCCGAGCGCCCGGACAACTGGCGTCTGGGCGGCAAGCCGGCGCAGGCCGCGCACGCCGCCGTGGCCAAAGCCATCGCCCGCTTCGAGCCGGTGACCGTTGCCGTCTCCGCCGGCCAGTACGAAAACGCCCGCGCGCGCCTCGATGTGCCGAATATCCGCGTGGTGGAAATGTCCAGCGACGACGCCTGGGTTCGCGACAGCGGCCCGACCTTCGTCATCAACAACCAGGGCGAAGTGCGCGGCGTTAATTGGGATTTCAATGCCTGGGGTGGTTTCGATGGCGGCCTGTATGCGCCATGGAATCGCGATTCGCAGGTCGGCGGCAAGATCCTCGAGATTGAGCGCAGCCCGCGTTATCGCACTGAAGGTTTCGTACTCGAAGGCGGCTCGATTCATGTCGACGGCGAAGGCACGCTGATCACCACCGAAGAATGCCTGCTGAACCGCAATCGCAATCCGCACCTGAGCCGCGAAGAAATCGAGGCCGTACTCAGCGACAACCTGTGCGTAGACAAGATCATCTGGCTGCCGGACGGCCTGTTCAATGATGAAACCGACGGCCATGTGGATAACTTCTGCTGCTACGTGCGTCCGGGCGAAGTGCTGCTGGCGTGGACCGATGATCCACAGGACCCGAACTACCCGCGCTGCCAGGCCGCAATGCAAGTGCTGCAAAGCAGCACCGACGCCAAGGGCCGCCCGTTCACGGTGCACAAAATGCCGATTCCGGGGCCGCTGTATGCGACCGAAGAAGAATGCGCCGGGGTTGATGCGGTGGACGGTTCGCAGGAACGCGATCCTTCCGTGCGTCTGGCCGGTTCCTACGTGAACTTCCTGATCGTCAACGGCGGCATCATCGCGCCGAGCTTCAACGACCCGATGGACGCGCCGGCCAGGGAAATCCTGCAGAAGCTGTTCCCACAGCACGAAGTGGTGATGGTACCGGGCCGCGAACTGTTACTGGGCGGCGGCAATATTCACTGCCTTACCCAACAGCAGCCAGCGCCGCACAAAGAGTGAGTTGAGTCGTAACAGCTTGAGTTGGTTAGTAAAACAGCGACGCAACGGTTAGCTCGCCAGGCATGAAAGCAAGCCCGCAGCCCATCAGGACTGCGGGCTTTTTTATGTGCGCTTGTCGGGAATCCGTGCGCCTTGGCATACCTCTTGTATTGCTCCTGGTGCACTAGGGAGGGCGGGGAACTTCAACAGTTCTGTCACAAACCTTGGATAACTTAGCCGCTCATGAACGGGGAGAGAGCGCTGAAATGAACGCCGAAGTGAACGTAGTCAGCGAGCGGACTGTGCATCCCATGGCCGTCAACGGCGAATCGCTCCAGCTGGTCGCGCACTGGTTGAAGTCCAATGGAACGCGTCAGATCAGACAACCTGATCCGCGCCGGATGATGATCGAGCGTTATCCCGCTGGTTTGTTTAGCGAGGCCGAGCTGGAAGCCTTGTGGGATGTGATGGAAGGATAGGAACAACAGGGATTGGTCAAAAGCGCTGCCGGGATGGCGGCGCTTTTTTTGCCTGAATTTTATCTACAGGTATTCACAGGTGGGAGCGAGCCTGCTCGCGAAGACGTTAGCCCTGCCAATGAGTTCACTGAGTGACCCACCGATTTCGCGAGCAGGTTCGCTCCCACAATTCAAACTCCCTGTTTAATTCGTTTTTTCTGCAACAGCCCAGCAAAAAAATTACCTTTCTTAGACGTTTTTCGCCTATTTAAAGACGATTCTTGAAATTGACACACAGTTCAGGGCGCGGCTACGATTCGGCCCAACGCCTGTGGCTAACCGCCATGACTCAAAATAAGGAGCAGGCCCGCCATGACGTTAACGTCGGCGGGCTTTTTTGTTTCGGGGTGAATACAAGAGTGCAGAAAGCGCCGTTTCAGCCGTTCGACACAGCGCGTTTCAACCCGTAATAAGGAAAACAAAATGTTGAACAAGCGAATCAGTCTGATCGCACTGGGGATGTTGAGTGCTACACAGGCCATGGCTAACGACCAGGCCGAATCCAAGGGTTTCGTTGAAGACAGCAGCCTCAAAGTGCTGTTGCGCAACGCCTACATCAATCGTGATTACAAAGACGGCCGCCCGGACAAAGCCGAGTGGGGCCAGGCGGCAATCGGCACGTTCTCGTCCGGCTTCACCCAAGGCACCGTAGGTGTCGGTGTTGACGCCTTTGGTTTGTACGCGCTGCGTCTGGACGGCGGCAAAGGTCGCACCGGCGCGCAAGGCATCGACTTCTTCAAACAGGAAAATGACGGTCGCGCGAACCACGACATCGCCAAGGGCGGTGCTGCGGTCAAGTTCCGCGTGTCCAACACCGTACTGACCTACGGTGATCAGATGCCGGCCCTGCCGGTGCTGAGCTACGACAACGTGCGTCTGCTGCCGGAAAGCTATACCGGTACGTTGATCACTTCCCGTGAAATCCAAGGCCTGGAATTGAACGCCGGCCGCTTCACCGCCGAGTCGCGCAAGAGCGATGAAGGCCGTGACAGCGGCGGTCTGAAGTCGATCAACGTGTTGGGCGGCAGCTATCAGTTCACCGAACACTTCAAAGGCGCGCTGTACGCCTCCGACGTTGAAGACGTCTTGAAGAAACAGTACGTGAACGCCAACTACGTGATCCCGTTCAATAAGGATCAGTCGCTGACCCTGGACTTCAACGGCTATCGCACCAAGCTGGACAACTCCTATGTCCGCGAAAACGGTGTAACTGGCGACGACAATAAGATCTGGAGCCTGGCAGCCACCTTCGCCACCGGCCCGCACTCGTTCACCGTGGCGCATCAGCGTTCCACTGGCGACAGCAACTTGGGCTACGCCTATGGCGGCTACCAGAAAGATCAGGGTCGTGTCGGCGACGGTGGAAACTCCATCTATCTGGCCAACTCCTACTGGTCTGACTTCAACGCCGAAGACGAACGCAGCTGGCAGCTGGGTTACGGCCTGGACTTTGGTTCGTTCGGCGTTCCGGGTCTGAGCTACAACTTCGCTTACGTGCGCGGCGACAACATCACCACGTCCACCAGCGAAGGTGGCACCGAGCGCGAGATCTTCAACCAGTTCAAGTACGTCGTGCAAAGTGGCCCGGCCAAAGACCTGAGCGTGAAGTTGCGCAGCTCGATCCTGCGCGTATCGCAGAAATCCAGCGAGTACAACGTCAGCGGTAACGAGCTGCGTGTATTCGTGGACTATCCGATCAACATCTTCTGATGATCGATCCGCTGTAAGAAAATGAGAAAACCCCGATTCGTTCGGGGTTTTTTTTCGACGGTTTTTTAGCGAAAACCGGAAATAACCGGTGTTCTTGTCATGTAAAAGTCGTTTTTCAAGCGCTGCAGATTCCGTTTCAAGCAGTACTTCAAATGCCTGAAATTCTTTCTCATGGACGCAAATTCTCCACCCAATAGATTAGGGCGTTCAACGCAGCGGAGAATTGGGTAATGATCGTTTTGAACAGAGAAGTGGGCGAATCGCTACGGCGCGACAAGTTTGTCAACGTCCAGGGTGGTGACTTCAATCTCTACGGTCATTTTGCCGACTTCGTCAGACTGACCAAAAGTTGGGAAAACATGGAGCCTGACAGCTACTACGGTCAGGCCGAGGCCGGCATGCGTTACCGTCGTTACAGCGACTTTGAATACAACCCGAAAACCCGTGAGCTCAAACAACTTGAGCATCGCGCTTACGTGCAATCGAAAGAGAACAACGCTTACGTCGGCGGCGTGGTACGGCACTTTCAGGACTTTTCCGAGGAAGTGATTTCTTCACCGGTGATGCGCAGCCTGATCGACACCGATTTCGAAGTGTACAAAAGTGTGCTGCCGGAAGAGTTGCACGATGAAATCTGGCAGTGCCAGATCCATCAGATCCGCATCGAGATCAAACCCGGCAAACAGCTGGAAATCACTCCTGAAGGTATTCATTGCGACGGCTATCCGTTCAGCGGTGTGCACTTCTGGGGCCGCAGTAACGTAGAGGGTGCCGAGAGTCGACTGTACGACATCCACGAGCATCAACTGGCGGCGACCACCTACGAGGAAATTCTCGACACCACGTACTTCCTCGATCGCGACATGCGCCATTACGTGACCCCGGCGCGCAATACCCACACCCATGCCATGGCGTACCGGCAGATTCTGGCGATTTCCTTCTCGCGGCCCGGGACCGCTTTCGACATTGTTCGCTAATCAGATCACCCCAATCGACGGCGTCGAGTGCTCGATGCCAGTGGTCCTGCGCCGCGCCACCGCCAAGGATGCGCAACGCATGGAGCGCTTCTTCCGCCAGTTCGACGAAGTGTCGTTCTGCGAATGGCAGGACGCCAAATGCCTGCGCGGCGTGTTGATCCAGAAAACCACCACGGCGTATCTGGCTTTCGATGTGGACGGCGAGATCGTCGGCGCGGTGCTTGGTGGCATGCTTGGCAGTCGTGGCACGATCAATCATCTGGCCGTCAGCCCGCGCTACCGCAGCCAGGGCGTTGGTCAGCGTCTGGTCGAAGCGGCGTCGTCCGACATGAAACGGGTCGGGGTGCTGCGGATGTTTCTGTTCGTCGACGATGCTAACCTCGCGGGCAAGCGATTCTGGACCGCCCAGGGTTTTTGCGAGCCTCACGGCGAACGGACATTTGAGAGGGATCTATGAATGAAAGGTCCGGCAGCGCGCCGCTGATGGCGACTCATCAGCCGTCGCGCACGTTTGCCGAAGCCAGCCCGGTGGTCGCCGGGTATTTCACCGTGTCGTTTGTCTTCGGGTTGATGGCGGTCAACGCCGGCCTGCCGATGTGGCTGCCGGTGGCGATGTGCTTGTTTGTCTATGCCGGCGCTTCGCAGTTCGCCGCGCTGGCGCTGATCTCCAGTGGCGCATCGCTGACGACCATTGTGCTGACCACGTTTCTGATCAATGCGCGGCACATGCTGATGTCGGTGTACATGGCCAAGGCCCTGCGCGCGCTGGGTTTGAGTCGCATGGAGCGTTGGGCTTACGCCGGTGGCCTGACGGATGAATCCTTCGCCTTTCATAGCGTCAAGCTCGGCACGGGCGCACCGGTCAACGTGCGTTACCTGATCGGCTTCAACCTGTTTTGTCACACCTCGTGGGTGCTCGGCGGTTTGCTTGGCGCGGTCTGCGCGCAGTACGCGGCGCACTTGATCAAGTATCAGCTCGACTACGCGCTGACGGCGATGATGCTCTACGTGCTGGTCTCGCTGTGCAACACGCGCAACAAACTGATCGCTGCCGCTGCCGCCGTGGTCTGCATGGGTGCGCTGAGCCTGATCGGCAGTTCGCCCTTCAACGTATTTATCGCCACGTTTGTGGGCTGCGGAGTGGGTGTATGCCTGACCAAACGTTCCTGATTCTGGTGGTGGTGCTGATGATGGCCGTGACCTTTCTGCCACGCGCCTTGCCGCTGCAGATCAACACCGAACACTGGCCGCCGTTCGTGGCGCGGGCGCTGGAATATCTGCCAGTGGCGATCGTCGCTGCGATCAGCCTCACGCCCTTGTTGATCAAGGACCGGCAGATCCAGCTCGATCGCCCGGAATTCTATGCCGCGATTCCGACGTTGCTATGTGCGTATTTCAGCAAAAACCTCTTTCTCAGTGTGGCGGTGGGGACGGCTGCGTACATTGCGCTCGGTTCGTTCATGTAGCGGCAGATCAACGACGTCGTTCAGCGCCTGGTGGGACAACTCCGGATTGTTCACCGCCAGGCGCACTTCGAGGAAATCCTCGAAACCGGGAAAAATCGTCAAGCCGTTCTTCTGCGCCGCTTCCCGCGAGACCATGCCGACTGCGTCCATCTGCGTGATCAACGACAGCGTCAGGGTTTCGCTGCACGAATAAACCATACGCTGGCCGTTCTCGTGATTGCCCAATCCGGCGTCGAGAAAGCGCAAGAAGCTGTGGGAATACGGACAATCTTCCGCAGGACGCACCTGAAACTTGTTGCCCAGCAAGGTCAGCGGATCGTTTTCCTGACCGCAATGCGCACCGACCACCTGCACCTGCACATCCGGCAGCACGATGCTCGGTAGCCCCGGCCGCTGCGGGCCGATCAGCACCGCCAGATCGAAATCCTCATTCTTCAGCTTGCTGAGATTCTCCATCGACTCGGCATAGCTGAATTCCATCTGGTAATCGGGAAACACCTCGATCAGGCGTCCGATCATGCGCCGGTTGAAATCAGGCGACAGGGTGTTGTTCAACGCCACCTTCAAAGTCCGCTGCCCGGGTACCTTCAGCGCCTCGACCTTTTCTTCCATCTGTCGCGTGGCAATTAACACTTTGTCGATGTAAGGCGTGAGCTCCGTGCCTTGCGGCGTCAGCGTCAGACCCTTGTTGGAACGGCGAAACAAGCGGAAACCGAACTGCTCTTCGACCTTGTTCAACTGTGCGGCCAACGCCTGCACGGTCAGGCACGAATGCTCGGCTGCAGCCGACAACGAGCCGGTCTGCACGATGCGCATGAGGTTGCGTAAGGTTCTGCTATCCATGGGTAATGCCCTCTGAAGTGGGCTGGGTATTGTTGTTTACGAAACGACCGAAACGGCGCCATATGCCGGCTATATTCCTGCACCTGAGCATAGTTGTCGCGGATTTAGTAGCGAATTGATTTCCCCGCCGATGGCTGGAGGCTGACAGAGGATCGGGGTTTTTGCTGGGATGGAGGTGATTGAGATCAAAAAATGTGCGCAAGCAGTATGGATTTTTCAGTCTGCACGGTTGTTCATCAGTGTATTAATTTTGAGTAAATGTACAGATATGTACTAACCTCAAGGCATGATGATTTCTCTGGAGGCGGCCACATGCCAACTTCATCTACTGCGTTAAATCCACGCGAACAACTCGACGCCCCCGAAGCCGGCCGGGTTGCGCTGAAGTTCTTCTTCAGCCTCATGGAGCATTGGGGCTGTAGCGCCGAGCAACAACGCACCCTGCTCGGTGGAGTCGGCAACACCACATTCTATAAATACAAACACCTGCCAAACATACGCCTGCCCCATGACACCCTCGAGCGCATCTCTTATCTGATGGGTATTCACAAGGCGTTGAGCATCATCTTCAGCAACAGCCGCGAGCGCGCCTACGATTGGGTCAGCAGCCCCAACACGGCGGCACCGTTCAACGGCAAAACCGCGCTGGATTACATGCTGGCGGGCCGGGTGGTCGACATTGCCGATGTGCGCCGCTACCTCGACGGTGTGCGCGGTTGAAAGTGCCCGATTTGGTGGATGTGCAATGGCCGCGAGCCTACCGGATCGTCAACAGCAGCTTCCCGCCGATTGCGCTGTTCGAAGACGTCCTCGACCCCGAGGACCTCGAAGTTGCCTACGCCATCGAAGCGCTGACCAATGATCGCCTGATCGAACAGGCCGGCGTACTCGCCCGCGTACGTCCCGAAGATCGCCTGTCCGGCCCCGGTTCCAGCCCGGTGATGGCCGCGTTCACTCACCTCGGCAAACGCAGCCGTTTCTGTGACGGCACCTTCGGCGTTTACTACGCTGCGAGCAGCCAAGCCGCGGCCATCTCCGAAACCTGTTATCACCAGGAGCGATTTCTTGCGGCGACTCAGGAAGCGGATCTTGAGTTGACCATGCGGACTTACGTCAATCGGGTGGTTAAAGCGTTACACGACATTCGTCACGATCACCCCGAGCTACACAATCCGGATCCGGAGGCTTATGGGCCGTCTCAGCTATTCGCCCGTCAACTGCGCGAAACCGAGTCGTGGGGACTGCTCTACAACAGCGTTCGCCTGCCGGGCCATGAATGTGTAGCCGCGTTTCGACCTCCAGCGGTATCGATTCCGAAGCAGGGCAAGCATTTGCGGTATGTGTGGAGTGCGAGTCAGCAGAAGATTTCGTTTGTGCTTGAGATCAGTCAGGTCTGAAACGCAAAAGCCCTCGCATCGGCGAGGGCCTGACACCGGCGTTTACATCAACGGCTTGTCCGGCGGCACATCCATCACTTTCACTACATCATCGATCAGCGCCTTGCTTAACTCCTGCAGATACTGCGAGGCATAAGCGTGAAGGTCCGGATCGCGCGAGACTGACGTGTCCGCAATGAGCAGGCGTGAAATGTGAAGCAAGTGTGAGGCGTGGGAAAGGGCGGCTATTACCGGCACACCACGGTTGGTGCGGAACATCGCTTGATTGGATTGAAAGGAAAAGTGTGTGAGGCCGAGGGTTTTCAGATCTTGAGAGTTGGTCATTTCGTTTCACCTGCCGTTCGAGATGGGCGGTGTGAAGTGACCGGTGTTGGTGACGGATCAATGGCTTTCATTTGTGAACTCCCTGTATCAAATGAGAGCTGCCATTTCGTTCTCAGGCGAAAAGGTGGCAGCTATGCGCAGGCTGAGAAACCGGAGATACAGGAACCCGGCAGACCCGAAGGTCTCCCACGCACAGCCGCCATTGCACAGTAATGCAGACACAAAAAATGCGCCGGCAAACGTGAGTTGGGGCGCTGGTGCGCCTGCATCTTACCCGGGTTCTCAGGCCCGGTCGCTGAATTGGCAGCGACGAGCTGAACGGTAGCTTTGCGAAGGGCGGATGAGCAACGGTGGCTAGTAGTGGCTTCTCGTTACAACGAATTTCTAAGGGTTTCGCACCACCCGTTTCGTCGATCGCGAGTTTTCCTTAGCCCTTTCTAAGCAGCAAAAAGAGGAAAATCAGTGGTCGAAGAATTGGAGCAATTCCAGCAGGACTCACTGGAGTCTGTACGTCAGATGAAGGCCGGTGAGGTCGCGCGCGTAACGCCGATGCGGTTCTTTGCGGCGGAGGACCCAAGCGTCGAGGCATCAAGCACTCTTCACTGGGAAGCCGCGTTGCCATTGACTCCGCCGGTTCAGTGAGCTGAGAAACGCTGCTCACGCAATTACACCTTTTTATGGGCGCGCCATAATTATTGCCAGTTCATAATTTGGCATAAAGGCGGAAATTCGGGGGTTTTGGGCAAAAGCCGTGCTTTGTGGAAGAAGGGCGTCTTGCGTATAGATCGACATGTGCGGAGGAGAGGCGCTATTTCTACTGAAGCTGAAACGCGGCTAAAAATATAAACACCCATAAACAACAAAGCCCCTTCATTTCTGCAGAGGCTTCGTTTTGTATGGTGCCGGCTCCAAGAGTCGACCCCGGGACCTACTAATTACATGGAAGCTGCTACCTGTAACAAAATCAACAGGTCAGCGCTAATGTTGTTACATGATGATCGTTGCGATCCGCTTAGATCAATGGGGAGTGGTGGCCGTGTTACGTGTGCCTTTCCGCGCATGCGATTAGCGTCATTCATAGATTTCTAATATATCCCTCAACGACGTCCCAAGTGATCGTAAATAACCTCGCACGTTCTTGGTCGGACGCGGTACTAATCCCGCCATGGCGCGTATGGGCAGCTGCCGCTTCAATTTCTCGAGTTGTAGCTTCTGAACATTGAGCAATCTCTCGTAACTTGGCCCATTGAGCGGCCTTATTTCTGTCACCAGGGGGAAGACCAAATTTTATGATGCAGTCTTGTCGTAGTGCCTCCACTGCTCGATAGCAGTAAAACCCGGTGTCGTCCGCGTGCTTCATGGCCATGGATAAATCGATGAAGCAGCGGTGCAGCAACGTTCCTTCCTTTCCGATAGTTTTTTCTCGGATCAGTGAATACATCGCCTCTTTATCTAGTGACGCGTTCCTTTCAGCGATGCAAGGGACATCGATGCCAATCACCCAATCTATATCCCGCTCCCGTTGAACAATCCGCGTAACGTCCAGTTCATAGGCATAACCGTGCAGAAAGCCGACTACTGAAAGCTCATTTGAGATGGCTGTTTTAATGAAGTTTCTAAGGTCGTAAAGGGGCCATTCAGCCTCGGTGTCGACCCACGCGACAATTTTGTTCAGTTGAATATTTACACTGATCGAGGTTGTCGTGTTGCTCGCAAGATGCTGACACGAAAACCCAAATTTCATTGATATCTGGGCTCGCTCTGGGTGGACAGTTCCTTCTATCAGATAAGTCTCCATATGCGCCTCATTGCTTATTGGAAATTTTTATTCTTTGATGAAGCGGTTTTTGTGTGCTGGCTATTCTGCTGATGGATTTACAATCGGTAAACTATGGTCGTAAACGTCCATCACCTCCTGATCCCTGTGACCACTTGCTACCTGTTTATCCGCCCTGGTACCAACGGTGTCAGTGATACCTCGCCGCTTCAAATCATGCAAGGCTAAGCGGTCTTCCGGATTAATGGTACATCTGCAATCGCTAACGTGATGAATCGTTACCACGCAGTGTCGAGGCTAGTTTTCCGCAGTGGTCCACCATGGCTGTCCACGATGAAGAAGCGCTTTGACGCTACGATCGGAATTGCCGTTTACGGCGCTCCCAAACCCTAGCGCGTAGATGCCTCATTTTGCTTTGGTTTGATAGCCATGGCCGCACGCTCAAGCGCGGTGAAGAGCGCAAGCGGGCGCTTGATTCCATGGCTGAGCGTATGGTCAATCCACTCGCTGAAGAGCTGAAGAGCTGAAGAGCTGAAGATATCAGTACAAGCCATTTCACACCTTATCGAGCCGATCGGCTGGCGGGCAAGTTCGTCAGGTCGACGATCGGCAGTGGGCGCAAGAAAGGTGAAAAGGCTAAGCCTGTCAGTGCGAACACGTTAAATCACGATTTGGCTATCTGCGGGCTGTGCTCAATGAGCTTGAACGGCTGGGGGAGTGGAAAGGGGAGAATCCTATCGGGAAGGTTCGGGCGTTGAAGTACGACGAGACCGAGATGGCTTATCTCGATGCTGAGCAGATTCCGCCTTTGTTGGCGGAGTTGGATAGGCGTTCAGCGGCGGCGGGGACGGTTGCCAGGATCTGTTTGGTTACGGGTGCAAGGTGGTCTGAGGCGGAGGAGTTGCAGAGCCGGCAAGTGCGCAATGGACGAATTCATTATGCGCGGACGAAGTCGTCGAAGAATCGGTCTATTCCTATCTCCAGTGATCTGCAAAAGATGATCAAGGCTGCGTTGCCGTTTGGTGATTGCTACAAACGGTTTGGGGAGTCTGTCGAGGCGGTGAAGTTGGAGTTGCCGGCGGGGCAGATGACGCATGTTTTGCGGCATACGTTTGCGAGTCATTACATGATGAATGGCGGGGATATTCTGACTTTGCAGCGGGTGCTGGGGCATTCTTCGTTGGCGATGACGATGAAGTATGCGCACTTTAGCCCTGGGCATTTGGCTGAGGTGGTGAATTTGAATCCGCTTTCGTTTGGTGGGGTTGATAAGGGGGAAGGGGAATGACTGAGGGAATTGATTGGGCTCCAGTGGTGCAGTCGCTTGCTACGACTAACTGGACAGCTGTGTTCGTCGCCGTGGTGACGGGGTGTACGGCTGTGGCTGGGCCAGTGTGGGTTTGGCACAGTCAAGTGAGGAGGGAGCGGAAAAGTGTCCGTGCTGCTTTGCTGGTTGAGGTAGCAATACTTGTGGAGCTGATTGAGATTCGTGGATACCTAGAAGGGCTACGAGATGCGGAGAAGGAAATAGCTGGATGGAGTGACGAGCAGCGGGAGGACTTTAATTATGAGTTTTCGGCCAATATCACCAGACCTTACAACGCTGTATATCAAGCCAACGTGTCGAAGTTAGGCAGTATGTGCGCGCATGAGGCAACTCAAATAGTACGTTTTTATCAATTGGCGGATAGCGTCGTGGCCGATATCACTCCCGGCGGTATCCTCTATCGCGGATCATCCGACTCAGAAGATTTTAAAGACGCGGCGGATATTTTGGAGAGGATTCTCAGCATTGGTCGCAAGCTCACGTCCACCAAGCGGGGGAGCAAATTAGCGCCTTGGAACTGGTTTAAAAAATGAAGTGTGGACACTTTGTGGACGTTTTCACGATTTGACGCGAGGTGTTTTTTAGCCCAGAAACGACAAAGCCCCGCATTGCGGGGCTTTGAATATGGTGCCGGCACCAGGAGTCGAACCCGGGACCTACTGATTACAAGTCAGTTGCTCTACCAACTGAGCTATACCGGCGTGTGGGCGACGATTATAGCGATTGGGTAGATCCTGTAAACCCCTGAATTCAGACTATTTTTGCATTCCGGAAAAATCAGGCCCTGCGAAAATTTATGCGCAGCTTTTGTACCTCACGCGCAGTAAGGCATTTACGCAGGGCGTACAGGTCAGCTTCGGCTTTCGTGACCCGCAATTATTCACTCGGCTCGCCCATTATTCGGCGGTTATGTCGTTTTGATTGGCAGCTTATGCACAACTGAGGGGGGGCGAGGACTGCTAAGGCGAGGTTTTGTGAACCCATTCTCATTTTGTTCGCAAATCCCTGTTTTACAGGTTTTTATTTGTGTGTACAAAAAATGACCAGTGTTGTTAAGGCGACGAAATAGGCGCAAATATTGGATCCACGGCAAATCCATCAACAGAGTTATCCACAGGCTGTAACGTTTTAAGCGCGTTCGGCGAGCAGCAGTAGGTTACGGGGTGTGAGTGAGGTGTCGCAAAAGGTGCCGAGGCGTACAACGTATCCCTGTTCTGCGAGGAAAAGCGCCCGATCCAGATTCAGCCAAAGCTCCAGGGGTAGTCGGAACAATCCGCGAAGCAATTCCAGGTTGCGAACTTCGGCCAACCGCTGCCAACCGGTTGCTTCGAGTGCGGGCCAATCTGGCTCGCCGATTGTGGATAACTCTTTGAGCACAGCCAGATCGCGACAGTAATCGGCGAACGGTTTGTCTAGCCAGGCGCTGGGCAGGGAGGGCGTTGGCAGGTATTGGTCGACGCCGCGCAGTTGCCGTTGCAGCAAGTCGAAAGCCAGGCGACGAGCCATCGAGGTGTCGCGCTGACGTCGGACGCGAGCACCGGCGGTGACGGTTTCGCTCATCGGCAACGCCAGATCTTCCAGCGAGAGCTGTAGGAGCGATGCCGATCCCGCGCAGGACAAGGCCTGATATTCGTTACGACTGATGCGGTTGTAGCAGCAGGGCGCGATCGCCATTTGCTGGCAATCTGCGGCACTGGCCAGTTGCATCAGGCGCACATGCAGATCACCGCAGGCGTGGAGGGCGACGGGGGTGTGGGCGGCGTTCAATACCGCTGGGGCGTCTGCCGCGAGTACATCCTGTTCGAGATGCAGGGCGTGCAAGTGATGACGCTGACTCAGTGCCTGACCGCTGGCGACCAATAGCGGATCGTATTCAACGCAAGTCAGTTGTTGTCCCGACCCCAGTAAGCGCCGGCCCAAGTGTCCCTTGCCCGAACACCAGTCCAACCAATGCGTCGGCTGCGAAGCGAAAGATAAACGACTGGCAAACGCTTCAATCTGCTGCCACTTGCGCCCGGGCACATCGACATTCAAACGATGCCCGGCAGCTTCAAGCGCACGCCCCGGCAACTCACCGACCGCACTCAGCTGCGCCGACGACTTCGCCAATGAAGCGAACGGCTCAGGCGCATCCACGAGTTCAGCAGGATGGTTATGCGCGCGTTCTGCATCTTCCAGCGACCGCCCGCGTAGCCACGCAGACAACTCCGGGTAGGACGCTTCCCATGGAAGTTGTAGGTGAGTGAACGGTCGAGGTTTCCACAGCGCCTGATGCTCAATCAGAAAAGCATCCAGCGCGGTGAAGCGGGCGAGTAAGTCCTCGCCCGTCAGCACGCAGGAAGTGTCAGCGGCCTTGGCAGGCATCGACGCGCAGCCAGCGCTCCAGCAGCTTGAAGCCGCGTACCAGCACGTAAGCCATGACCAGATAGAACACGCCGGCGGCGAAGAAGATCTCAACCGGCAGATAAGTGCGGGCGATGATCGTGCGCGCCATGCCGGTCAGTTCCAGCAGGGTCACGGTGCTGGCCAGGGCACTGGCCTTGAGCATCAGGATCACTTCGTTGCTGTACGCCGGCAGGCCGATGCGCGCGGCACGGGGCAGGATGATGTAGAACATCGCTTTGGGCCTGGACATGCCCAAGGCTCGCGCGGCTTCGATCTCGCCCGGTGGAATTGCCTGTATCGCGCCGCGCAGGATTTCGGCGATGTACGCCGCCGTATGCAGCGTCATGGTCACGGTGGCACACCAGAACGGATCGCGCAGGTACGGCCACAACGCGCTTTCACGCACTGCATCGAACTGCGCCAGACCGTAATAGACCAGGAATAACTGCACCAGCAGCGGCGTGCCGCGGAAAAAGAATATGTAGGCGTAAGGCAGCGAGCGCACGTACCAGCGCTTCGAAGAGCGCGCGATGCCCAGCGGAATGGCGAGGAGCAGGCCGGCGATGACCGCGATGGCGACCAGTTCCAGCGTCAGGGTCGCGCCTTGTGCCAGTTTCGGCAGCCATTTGATGATGACTTCCCAGTTCATTGCGCGCTCCTCGCAAAGCCGCGAGCGGCGCGTTTTTCCAGCAAGTGCATGCCGGTCATCGCCAGCACCGTCAGGCCGAGGTACATGATGGCGGCGACCATATAGAAGGTGAACGGTTGTTTCGACACGGTCACACCGATCTGCGCGTGACGCATGATTTCCTCGAGACCGATCACTGAAACCAGCGCGGTGTCTTTCATCAGGATCATGAACAGGTTGCCCAGGCCCGGCAGGGCGATGCGCCACATCTGCGGCATGATCAGCCGGGTAAAAATGCGCCATTTCGACAGGCCCAGGGCCTGGCCGGCCTCACGGTGACCTTTGGGAATGGCCAGCAGGGCGCCGCGAAACACTTCCGTGGCGTACGCGCCGAAGCACAGGCCCAGTGCGATCACACCGGCGGCAAATGCATTGAGTTGCAGGTCGGGGTTGCCGAAATACTCACCGAGGGCGCGCATCAGGTTGACCGTGCCGAAGTAGATCAACAGCACCCAGAGCAATTCCGGGACGCCGCGCACCAGTGTCGAATAGGTGCCGCCAAGCCATTGCAGCGGCTTGTACGGGGAAGTCTTGGCCAAGGCGCCGAGCAGGCCGAGCACCAGGCCCAGGCAGAGGGCGGTGAGGGCCAGTTGGACGGTCATCAGCGCACCAGCGGCGAGCGCCGGGCCGAATCCGTAGAGGTCGATAATCATGGGTTTCTGTTCAAATTGCGGCAGGCAAAGTCGGGAGCCGGCGCCGCTTGATCACGGCGCCGGTCCCACAGGTCAGATCAATAGATGCTGAACGGGAAGTACTTGTCGTTGATTTTCTTGTAGGTACCGTCAGCGACGATTTCCTTCAGTGCGGCGTTCAGCTTGTTGCGCAGTTCGTTGTCGCCCTTGCGCACGGCAATGCCGATCTTGTCGCTTTCCACCACCGGGTCGCCCTTGAACTCGTAGTTCTTGCCAGCGTCGGTTTTCAGCCAGTCATAGTTGGCGTACTTGTCGGCGAGGATCGCGTCGACACGACCGGAGGTCAGATCGAGGTAGGCGTTTTCCTGGGTGTCGTAGAGGCTGACCTTGATGTCGTCACCGTAGGTGTCTTCCAGCCAGGTGCCGGCCAGCGTTGCGCGCTGGGTGCCGATGGTCTTGCCCTTGAGCGAGTCCTTGTCGGTTTTGAAATCGACGTTTTTCGGCGCGATGAATTGCAGCTTGTTTGAGTAGTACGGGTCGGTGAAGTCCACCGCCGCTTTGCGCTCTTCGGTGATCGACAGCGAGGAGATCAGGAAGTCGAATTTCTTCGCGTTCAGCGCCGGAATGATGCCGTCCCAGTCAGAGGTGACGACGGAGCATTCGGCTTTCATCTTCGCGCACAGGGCGTCGCCGATTTCCTTGTCGAAACCGACCACTTGGCCGCTCGCGTCTTTATTGTTGAACGGCGGGTAGGCCGCTTCGATGCCCATTTTCAGGGTTTCAGCCATGGCACCGGCGCTGAACGCGAGGGTGACGGCGGCGGCCAGGAAGACCTTTTTGAAATTCTGCATGCATGTTGCTCCGTTAGCGGTTGCTGGACATGAATTGTTTGCAGCGCGCCGAAAGCGGGTTGTCGAACACCTGCTGTGGCGATCCTTGCTCTTCTATAAGGCCCTGATGAAGGAACACCACTTCGCTGGAAACCTGACGGGCGAAGCCCATTTCGTGGGTCACGAGCAGCATGGTGCGGCCTTCTTCGGCCAATGCGCGGATGACACTAAGTACTTCCTGAACCATTTCCGGGTCAAGCGCGGAGGTAGGCTCGTCGAACAGAATAACTTTCGGCTGCATTGCCAGCGTGCGGGCGATCGCTGCGCGTTGTTGCTGGCCGCCGGACAATTGCGCCGGGTAGGCGTGGCGCTTGTCGGCGATGCCGACCTTGGCCAGCAACGCTTCGGCGACTTCGATGGCCTCGGCCTTGCTCTGGCCGAGCACGCGGCGCGGGGCTTCGATGACGTTGTCGAGCACGCTCATGTGCGGCCACAGATTAAAGTTTTGAAATACAAAACCAATCTCCGAACGCAGGCGATTGATCTGCTTGCCGTCGGCGGCGACCAGTTCGCCGTTCTTCGCGGCCTTGAGCTTGAGTTCTTCACCGGCCACCAGAATCTGGCCCTGGTGCGGGTTTTCCAACAGGTTGATGCAACGCAGGAACGTGGACTTGCCGGAACCGGAAGAGCCGAGGATTGAGATCACGTCGCCGTCGCGGGCGGTCAGCGAGATGCCTTTGAGCACCTCCAGCTGTCCGTAGCGTTTGTGCAAGTTGCGGATTTCCAGCGCGGGCGTGGCCTCAGCCATGTGCGTTCCTCATATATGTTGCGCTCCTGCTGTTGGCGGGCCTTCCTGGCGAGGCGGCCAAGCTAGCATAGCGTTTCAATGGCAGCCAACAGCGCTACGAGCGGTAAACGGGTGGCATGTGGCGGGTTGTCGCATCGGCGCAGCAGACTGTCGCCCCGTCAACAACCGAACGGGTGTTTGATCGTGCAAACCCGAGGGTGCCGCGTAAAAAAAGGCGCGATGTTGCCAGCTTTGGCGGGGTGTTGGAAGCGCTATCCGGCCGAACGTTCCTTATTCGCCCTTTTTCTGTGCGTCGCACACTTTATCTGTGTGTTTCTGGTGCGCTGATTCGTCTTGAAAGTGAGTCGCCGGGTAACGCTCTGGCGAATAGCCATTAAACTCAAGGACTTGCATCGGATGCCGAAGCCCCCGGCCCTCAAGGACTTGAAACATTTTGGCGCAAATATTGCGTGCAGAATAAGGAACAGGCCGTTGGATTCTTTTTACGAGAAAGAATTTTCAGACGCGCCGGACGCACTCGCTTTCCTTGCAAAGGTAGTCTCTATGAGCAGTACCCCAAGCTCCACTGGCCTCGAACAGGGGCTCAAACCGCGTCATGTGACCATGTTGTCGATCGCCGGTGTGATCGGCGCCGGTCTGTTCGTCGGCTCCGGCCACGCCATTGCTGCCGCCGGCCCGGCCGTGCTGCTGGCTTACGCCGCCGCCGGTACGTTGGTGGTGTTGGTGATGCGCATGCTCGGCGAAATGGCCGTGGCTTCGCCGGACACCGGTTCGTTCTCGACTTACGCTGACCGCGCGATCGGTCACTGGGCCGGTTTCACCATCGGCTGGCTGTACTGGTGGTTCTGGGTGCTGGTGATTCCGCTGGAAGCCAATGCCGCCGCGACCATCCTGCATGCGTGGTTCCCGGGCGTGGACATCTGGGCTTTCGCGCTGGTCATCACCCTGCTGCTGACCGTGACCAACCTGTTCAGCGTGAAGAATTACGGTGAGTTCGAATTCTGGTTCGCCCTGATCAAAGTGCTGGCGATCATCGGTTTTATCGGCCTCGGCCTTGCAGCGATTTTCGGTTTGCTGCCGACCAGCCAGGTCAGTGGCGTTTCGCACCTGTTTGACAGCGGTGGCTTCCTGCCCAACGGCATGGGCGCTGTACTGGGCGCGATCCTGACCACCATGTTCTCGTTCATGGGCACCGAGATCGTCACCATCGCGGCGGCGGAATCGAAGGACCCAGGCAAGCAGATCTCCAAGGCGACCAACTCGGTGATCTGGCGGATCGGCCTGTTCTATCTGGTTTCGATTTTCATCGTGGTGGCGCTGGTGCCGTGGAACGATCCTACCCTGGCCAACCTCGGTTCCTATCAGACAGTGCTTGAGCGCATGGGCATTCCCAACGCCAAGATGATCGTCGACATCGTCGTACTGGTGGCAGTAACCAGTTGCCTGAACTCGGCGCTGTACACCTCCTCGCGCATGCTGTTCTCCCTCGGCAAGCGTGGCGACGCCCCGGCCATGTCGACCCGCACCAACAAGAGCGGCACGCCTTACTGGGCGGTGATGCTGTCTACCGGCGCAGCATTCCTCTGCACCTTCGCCAACTATGTGGCGCCGGCTGCGGTGTTCGAATTCCTCCTGGCCAGCTCCGGTGCCATTGCATTGCTGGTGTATCTGGTGATTGCCTTCTCGCAACTGCGCATGCGCAAGCAGCGCATGGCGCGCGGCGAGAAAATCGTCTTCAGCATGTGGCTGTTCCCGGGGCTGACCTGGGCGGTGATCATCTTCATCGTCGCCGCGCTGACCATCATGCTGTTCCAGGAAGCCCACCGCGTGGAAATCCTCGCCACCGGCCTGCTGAGCCTGATGGTGGTAGTGGCTGGTCTGCTGGTGTCGCGCCGGCGCAAGCTGGAGAAGCGTGGTGCGGTGGTGTTGAACTGAGTCGCAACGCGTGATGTAAAAACGGCCGCTGTCAGGGATGACTAGCGGCCGTTTTTTGTTTCTGAGAAGGGCTTATTCGCTCTTGTCTTCCTGGGTGTCTACCGACTTCCCATAAGCATCCAGCGCCACCCCGAAATCAGTGATGAACTGCGGCTCGCTCAGCCAGGCCTGGGCCTGTTCGATGGTCATGCCGTCGGCCCACATGCGGTAGTCGATGAGCATGTCGGCGGCCAGGTGGGTGGCGGCCATGCCTTCGTTGTCGGCGTTTTCCATGTCGAGCAGTTCAGGGTGGTCGACAATGATGAAGGCCAGTTCGCGCAGCAGGGTCAGCAGCATTTCGTCGCGACTGACCGCTTCGGCGTCGCGCATTTTGCTGAACATCGCCAGGGTGTATTCCGGGATCGGCTCGGCGAGGTGGCCGAGGTCTTCGTCCTGATCCAGCGGTTTGCGCCCAACCATGCGGATTTGCTTGGCTTTGGCCTTGGCGCGTTTGGCGCGTTTGTGTTGCTTGTTCAGGGATGCCATGGGAGCTCAGTTCTTCTGTTGGGTTTGTGCGGCGATCGCGTCGGATGCCGCTACATAGTCAGCCTGGAATGCCGGTGATTCGATCCACGCCAGCGCGCCAGCCTCGTCGGTTTCCTGCGACCACTGGCGATACTCGATCAGCGCGGCGAGGATGAAATCCATCGCGCCTTCTTCGCCTTCCTGCTCGTACACCAGTTCCAGCAGCGGATCTTCGAGGAACGCGGTGCACATGGCTTGCTGGCTGATCTTCTCGGCGTCGATCATTTTCTTGAACAGTTCGGTAAGGTCTACCGATTCGAAATCGATGCGGTCATCGTTCGGGTCCAGCTCGACCGGCGCTTCGGCGCGTTTGGTGCGGTTCTGCTTGGCCTTGGCTTTGGCCCGGGTGGCGCGTTTTTGCTGCTTGTTGGCGGAGGCCATGGTGTGTTCCGTCGTGCGTGGAGAAGGGCTCAACTGCGCGGGACTTGCCGCCCGGGTGTGTCGGGGGCCAGTGCGCCCGTTTGCAGCCAGGTCAGAGCGATGGGCCATAGTGTGGCTTGGTATGCGCTACGAAAAAAGCCGAAATGTCCGACTTGTTGTTCGCCGATGTCCTGCGGTGCGATACGCCAGTGGGTTTTAGTTGCGTTGCAGAAGTAGTCGAGCAAGCGTTCGATTGCCGGGATCGTGCCGTAAGGGTCGTCGCTGAGGCTGATGGCCAGGGTCTGCGCGCGGACGTTGGCGAAGGGCAGGGCGCCCGCCTTTTTCATCAGCGCGCGACCGCTTGGGCGCTGCTCGTAACGTGCGGTGGGCGTGCTCCAGTCGCAAACTACGCCGGTTGGCGTGTCCTCCAGCCAGCCGATCCGCTTGCCTGGAAAATAGCCGCAGAGCAGCGCCATCAAAGGCATGACCACATGCCACTTGCCGAACATCCGCCAGCGATGTTCGGGGGCGTAATCGCGCCAGTAAGCGAACTGCGCACCGACGGTAACCAGCCGTCGGATGACCGTGCCCGACGCGGCCAGGCCTGCCGCACAGCCGCCGAAACTATGGGCGACTACATCGATTGGCTGACCGGGAAACTCCCGCTGCGCCCGTTTGAGCATCGCTTCGAAATCCAGCGCGCCCCAGTCGGTCCACGAGGCGCGCAGCCCTTTGATCGATTCGCTGCGTGATTCGCCGATGCCCCGGTAGTCGTAGGTCATCACGTCGAAGCCGTGGCTGAACAGATAGGCCGCGAACCTTGAGTAATGGCGACAGCGCACGGAGGTGGCGGCGTTGATGATGACCACCGGGCGCTGTGGATCGGGCGAACTATGGCGCCAGGTGAAGCCGCCGAGTGCGTAGCCGTCGGCTGCGGTTTCCTTGAAGGGCGTAGCTTCAGTTACAGTCAAAGCTGCTTGGCTCAACTCTGGGTCGCCCACATCGGATGTCTGCTGACAGCTCATGGTGCTTGACCTCGGCGGTTAGATGCCAACCATAGTCGCCGCGCTGATCAAGAACAATCCGGCCGGTTCATTCACTGGATTGAATGAGCATGCGTTCTTCGATCAACGCCTGTTCGCGGTTGAGTTCAGCACGTAACTCTTCTTCGCTCGGCAGTATCGTCTTGTAGCTGCTGGCGAACAGTTGCTCATTGCCTTTGAGCATGGAATAGCGCGCCACCGAGTCATTGCTTTCCGCGCTCAGAATGATACCGACGGTTGGCTTGTCACCTTCGCTGCGCTTGAGCTCGTCGTACATGCGCACATACATGTCCATCTGCCCGACATCGCGGGCGCTGAGCTTGCCGCGTTTCAGGTCGATGATCACGAAGCACTTGAGCAGATAGTTGTAGAACACCAGATCGATATAGAGGTCGACGCCGTCAGTGCTGATGCGTTGTTGGCGGGCGACAAAGGAAAAGCCTTTGCCAAGTTCAAGCAGAAAGCTTTGCAAGTGATCGATGAGGGCTTGTTCGAGTCCGCTTTCCCTGACTTTGCCTGCCGAGGGCAGGCCGAGGAATTCGAGCATGACCGGATCGCGAATGAATTCCCGCGGATTGCATTTCATCGCGTCGATGTTGGTCGTGGCTTCCTCGACCACCTCGGCTTTGTCCTGACTCATCAGCAGGCGCTCGTAGTAGAGCGTCAGGATCTGACGATCAAGGGCGCGGCTTGACCAGTTGAGGTCGGCGCATTCGTTCATGTACCACAGGCGCGCTTTCTCGCTTTCGACCCGCAGTAGCCGGCGGTAGTGGGTCCAGCTCAATTCGGGACGCAGTGCGTCTCGAATTGGAAATTTTTGATAAAACAGGCGCATCTTCCACAAATTGGTTTCATCAAACCCTTTCCCGAATTGCCCGGTTAGATCCTTAGCCAGTAGGCCAATCAATTTTTTCCCATATCCCGCACGTTGGGCTCCCTGTTGTTCAAACTCGACGATATGCCGGCCGATTTGCCAACAAGTCTGCACCTGAATCGTATCGACCGCGCGTAGCACTTTTTGCCGCGCCTGGCGAATCAGCTCGCCCAGTTCGCCTAGCAGTGAATCGATTTTATGGTCTTGCGTATCAGCAGGTTTGAGCTGGCTCATCGGGTCTTCCGCATTCTGGAAACAGAGACGCAAGCATGCCGGGGAAGGCGGCGCAGGTATGTCGGGCGAACCTGCGAGTTCGGAAGGAAGGGTGGGACAGGCGTTGCAGGACATTGCCACCGGAAGGCGCGTAACAGGGTAAATGTCCGTAGTCCATTTCGTACTTTTGCCCAGTCAATCGCCGCAGAGTTGGCAGCGCTGTGGTGAGCGATCTGGTGTTGCGCTGGAATGAAAGAACAGGCAGGTAAGAGGCTGCTTCAAAAAAGCGCCCCAGTTGCATCATCGCGAGCGCTTGCCCTTCGGCCTCTGCTCACGCATCCGCCCTTTGCGATAAACCCACAGCCCGAACACACCGATGGCCAACATGAACGAAGTCCAGAAGCTCTGCCACATGAACTCGAACCAGTATCGCCGAGGTTGCAGTGCCAAGGTGTAGGTGCTGCGCGGCCCGCGATTGTTGGTGGTGATGGAACCGCTGATCCAGCTTTCGATGAGCATGTAGATCGAAAGGCATACGGCAAAGGCGATCAGCACTGCGGCGACCACCGTCAGCCAGAATGTCCAGCGGCTCGGGCGATACGGCGGGGGATGCGGCAAGCGAATACGGGTTCTTTTCTGATTCATGAGCAGGGCTCGCGCAAGCCGGTCAGGAAACTGCCGGCTCTTGCAGTTGTTCAGTCGGCATCTGCCGCAGGCTCGCCGGGCGTGCGGCAAGGTGGGCGCATTCCGCGATCACCTTGAGAATGCCGATCACCGCCGGCGTCAGCGCAGTGCCGAGGCAGATGCGCACGCCTGTGGAAGCCTGGCCATCGGCGAAAAAGATCCCGCTGCCAGCCACGTGGCAACCACGCTCTGTGGCCAATTGCTGCAGCGCCGGCATGTCGGTGTGTGTCGGCATTTCGATCCAGTGGATAAAGCCGCCGCGCGGTGGAACATAGAGGGTGCCGGCCGGGAAATCGGTGCGCACCAGCGCTTCGACAAAACTCGCCAGCGAAGAGAGTTGCGACCTCAATCTGGCGCAGTGCTCGTCCATGTAGCCACGGCCGATGAATTCATTGAGAACATTTTGCGCCAGGCTGGAAACGGCCAGGTTGCGCGAAAACATCTGCGCGAGGATGGCATTGCGGTATTTGCCGGCCAGACACCAGCCGACGCGATAACCCGGCGCGATGGTTTTGGAAAAGGAAGAGCAGTAGATCGTCTGGCCGCTGCTGTCGTAGCTCTTGAGGGCGCGCGGTCGATCAGCTTCGGGCACCAGGTCGAAGAAGATGTCGTCTTCGATGATCGGCACATCCGCTTCCCGGGCGATCCTTGAAAGTCGCGCGCGCGCTTCGTCGGGCATGATGAAACCACGCGGATTCTGCAGCGTCGGGTTGAGAAAAATCACCGCGACCTTTTTTTGCTTCAGCGCTTCTTCCAGATGATCGACATCCAGGCCCGTGCGGCCGTGGGTGCGGATCGGCAAGGCGCGCATGCCCAGGCGTTCGATGGTCTGCAGAATGCCGTAATAGGTCGGGGTTTCGATGGCGACGGTAGCGCCTTTGGACGCGACGGCTTCGAGGGCCAGTTCGAGAGCGATGGTGTCGCCCGATGTCACCAGAATATCGTCCGGCCCGCAGACTACACCACGGGTCAGCATCAGCCCGGCGATGCGCCGTCGCAGCGCCGGCAGGCCGGGTGGCGCGACCAGACCGCTCAGCGCGTTGTCAGTCTTGGCCGCCAACACCGAGAGACATTTGTTGAGCAAAACGTTGGGCGTGAGATCGCTGTGCAGAACCGCCGAATTCAGCGATGCGGTAGTGCGCGAGGCCGCTTCGGAGAGCATCGCGACCACCGCATGATTGACGTTGACGGTGACACTGGAAAAGTCGAAAGCGCCGGACGGTTTTGCCCGTCCTGACGCCGAGACGAAGTAGCCGACGCGCGGCACGGTCGTGACGTAGGCGTCGGCCTCGAGGTCGGCCAGCGCTCGCTGCACCGTGGTGATGCTGGTCTCGAACATCCGCGCCAGAACGCGGATTGACGGCAGTTTCGCTTCGGCCGCCAGGTCACCGCTGTCGATCTGGCGAATAATCCAGTCCTTGACTATCCGCCAGCGCTTGTCCGGCAAATCAAACCTGTCCATAAGTTCTCTGTGATGATTCGAAACAATTCACAGAAAGTAGAGCAAAACGATCCCCGTTGCAGCAACTATGACGATGTTCAGCGCCACCAGACCGAAGGCGAAGCGGATCAGGCTGTTTTCTTCCTGGCGGTTGGCACCGGCAAGTCCGGTGATCAACGACAGGATCGACAGCGAGCCAAGTGCGCCATGACCGGCGGCGCTGTTGACCATTGCCGCCAGCCACGCCCCGTGTTCGCTGCTCAGCGCGGCAATGGATGGCATCACCAGCGTGTTGCCGCCGACATTGGAGCCGGTGACATAACCGGCAATCCCTGCCAGCAGGGCGATCGTCGGCGCCAGCGAAATACCCGACATGGATTGCAACGCGCTTTGCGCCTCGACGAGGAATCCGGCGTTGACCATCACCTGGGACAGCAGCAGGAACAGGAAGATTGTCGTGACCGGAAACTTCGCCCGGTTGAACAGGGCTTGCCACGGGAAGCCCGCGCCCGCGGTCTGCCTGAACGCCATCAGCACGGTCACGATCAGCAGCGCCAGCCCTGGAGACGCCAGCGGCTTCCATGAAACGTGTTCGCCCCTGATGACCCACAGGCCATCCCAGCCCGACAGCACGAACAGTCCGCGCGACGCCACAATCACTCCCAGCAAGGCCAGATAAGGCCATGCCGCGCTCGGCCAGCGCACCAGTTTTTTCCGTTGCGCCCAGGAGATACCCAGACCGACGCAAGCCACGGCCAGCCCGGCCAGCACACCGGAAACTTCCGGGCCGAGCCACAGGTTGACGCAATACAGCACGGCAACGAACAGGGCGGTCACGACAAGCAGCCCCAGCCACGGTGTGATCCTGCGGATGCCGGCCTGCCACAACGCCAGCGACGCCAGGCAGAGGAACACCGGCGCGCTGATCAGCGCCGAATGGCTGCCGAGGGTATGCGCCGGCAAATGCGCCAGCAAGGCACCGATCACCGTTGCCAGACCCAGCGTGCCCCACGGCATGATCACCATGCCGGCGAGAGCGATTTTCATCCCCGATTGGCGAGTGAAAAGCCCCATCAGCAGCGGCACCGTGGCGATCAGCGAAACGCCAAAGCCGGTCATCGCTTCCAGCAGCGGCGCCAGGCCCAGCACGATGAAAATCACCTGCGCCGGGGGTGTCCAGCCGAGTTCCTTGACCCACGCGCCGATGGCCTGTGGCGCGCCGCCGCGCTCGACCAGAATGACGAAGGCCAGCCCCGGGACGATGACGCACGCGGTGCTGAGAAACAGGATCGTGGTGTCCTGAAAAATCGCCGAGGAGATCGCCGCCGACACCGGCCCGGCAGCGCCCAGTGCCCACAGCACCAGCACGAGCACCACACCGGCCAGCGCCGCTTGTACCGGCGGACGCCGGAGGATCAGGATCAGCGCGATCACCAGCGCGATCGGTGACATTTGCAACAAGAGAGAGCTCATAGCGGTTTCCTTGGCTTAATCGTGCGTCTGTCCGCTGTACTCGGTCGCCCGCATGGACGCGCGCTGGCAGAACGTCTGATACCACTCGCTCAGGCGTGCCTGCGCCGAGAAGTCCGAGAGTTGACGGAAAGCGATCCAGTCCAGGGCGGTTGCCAAGGCGATGTGGCCTACGGTGATCGGGCCATTGAGGTCGACGTGCTCTTCGATGAAGCGATACGCCTCCTTGAGCTTGTAGGCCTGGCCATCGGCATACGCCGGATAGCGCAGGGCCTCGGGGCGCCGCTCGACTTCCCAGCGCAGCTTGATGCCGACATCGCACATGCCCTGCGCCAATGCCTGCAGGCGCAGCGCCTTGTAGCGCTCGGGGCCGCTGGCCGGGATGAATTTGCGGCCGTCGCTCAGGTCGTCGAGGTATTCGCAAATCACGATGGAATCGAACAGTGCGGTGTCGTCAGGCAGCATCAGCACCGGCACTTTGCCCAACGGGTTGGCCTGGTAAATGGTCGCGTTCGGTGAAGTCGGGCTGGTCTCGTGATGTATCACCTCAAGGCTCGATGCGATGCCAAGTTCGTGAGCCAGCACCAACACCTTGCGGGCGTAAGGCGAATGCGTCTGATAGTAGAGTTTCATGCGCGAGTTCCTGTCTCAAGGATGGCGGTGGCGACTCGATGGGCGTCCATGAACAGCCGCGAAGGTGCGCCCGCCGAGGTGACGTAGTGGTTGTAATAACAGGAGCCTTCAGCGAGCGGGCCCAGCACCCAGATGTCATGCACCGCTTCGCCGTTATTCGACTTGGGGTTGCACGCTGCGTCGACATCGATGCCGTCGATGCCCTGCACATCGGTGCGCGGACGCACAAGGCCCAGGCGCGCGAGGTCGCGCACCGGCGCGCAGTCGCTGTGGGTGACGCCGCTGCTCTGGACGTAACCGGCGATTCGCTTGAAGTGCTCGATCGCCGGGCGTGAGCCGGGCTTGAGAAAGGTCAGCAAACCGGCATCACACAGCGCGAGCAGATCGGCGTGGCGCTCCTTCTGCGGGCCGGCGACCAGACGGTTGATCGCCTTGTGCCAGCGGCCATAGAACTGCCGATGCGAGTCTTCGGTGAGCCCGTCGAAGTCGACTGCCTCACGCAGTCGGTCACGCAAGTCGCGCCAGACTTCAATGGCTGCTTTGATCGGCGACGCGCCGCGTCCCCGACGCGCTTCTTGCAAGTCGGCTTCGAGGGTGTCGTAAATCCATGCGTGATAGTTGTAAGGCGTCACGCTGTCGGGCAGTGCGTGGCAGATCAGCTCCAGCGGATTGATTGCCCCGGCAATCGTTTCGAACTCGCGCAGCAAGGCTTCGCAGGCGACAACCCCTGCCGGGCCGACAACGCTGACGGTTCTGAGCTGCTCAAGCAACTGTTGCGGCGCTGAGGGTTTATGCAGGACGGCGACCGCAGCGGCACGCATCTCCAGCAGCATCAGCGGCAGAATGTCCCGTTCGAAATCCAGTCGGCGGTTGTGCGCGTTGACCCGCAACGACTCGATGCGCTCGCTCGTGAGCAGCACGGCGCTATGGCGGGGGCAGCCGATCAAGCCATTGGGACGCGTGCGAAACGGCAGCCCGTCCCGCGACTGGATGAAGATCACCGGCTCCTGACCCGAAGGCTGGTAAGTGTGACTGCCATCGGCCATGGGTTTGTAGATCCCGCCCCTGCCAGCCGTCAGCGCCGCCAGGGTGTCCATGGCGCCCAGGCCCAGCCCTTCGATCAGCACCGTTTCGCCGGGCTCGACGGTGGAGAGGCTGCCCGGCAGCGGGTAAACGTTGTCGACCCGGTTCTGCCCCGCCAGGCGCAGGCGTCCGGTGTGGCCAACGGTCAGCACCAGACGATCCACCGTCACCGCAGCGCCGTCGGCGGTTAGCAGAAGGTATTGCTGATTCTCGCGGCGCTCGACCGCCGTGACCTGATGCCGATGCAGATTGACCGTGACCCAAGCGGGTGCGGTCGCGAGGATCCGCGTGAAGGCGTCGGCCAGATAAGCCCCGAGCAGGTGCCGTGGCAGAAAATCCTCCGGCTCGACGTCGCGACCGTCGGCGGCGAGCAGGCCGCTGTCGGGGTCAACCTTGACGTGCTGTGCTCGGCACCACGCGAGAAAGTCCGGCCCTGGCCGTTCCCGAGCGTCGGTCAGATCACCGAACGCTGCTGCGTCGGGAAATACCCCGAGCTGACCGGCGACGGTGTTGAGCAACAGGTAGGCCGGTTGATCGGGCCAGTGCGCGCCGCTGCCGAGCACGTTGGGCTCGAAAATGTCGATGACGATCGGTTGTTGCGGGCGTTCCTCGGCGCGGCTCAACAGGCGCTCGAATACCGACATTCCGCGCGAACCGCAGCCGACCAGGCCAATGTGCACAGGCGCCTTCACCATCTGCGCTCCTCGCCAAAAAATGACGGGATGGCAATTGCCGTACCGGCCGCCACCGCAATGTCGTGGATCATCCGGCCAATCGAGAGATCGAGAATGCCCATGCCGAATGGCGAATAGATCAGCGGTTTGTCCTGGGCGACGTGCAGGTCGCCGCGAATCAGCTGCGCCACCGTGCCGGTGACAAAGTCGCGATGGCCGTATTGCTGCTCGGCCAGATGCGGTGAGGTATTGGCCTTCAGGCAATGGGTGATGTCGTCGAAGTAGTTGTAACTTTCCTCGATGATTTCGGCGCCGATATCCCGCAGCGAGATGTTCAGAACAATCTGCCCCGGGCAGAACGTGCCCCGGCCTTTTACGTACGGCTCGCCCGCGCTGGTGGCGAACACCACGATGTCGGCTGTCAGTGCGTCTTCGAGCGACAGCAGACGCACATCCGGCAGGCCCAGTTGTTCACCAAATTCCGCAAGGGCTTGCGCCGACTCAGCATTGAGATCGTGAACACCCACGCTGTCGAAGGACCAATCGTCCGCGACGAAAGTCTCGAGGATATTCCTTGAAATTACCCCGCCACCAATGATCGAAAGTGTCGCCGCGTGCCGGTTCTGGCCATTCAGCCACCAAGCCCCCAAGACTGCCGACGCGGCTGTGCGCACGGCACTGATCAGCGCACCTTCGAGCAGCGCGTAGGGGTAGCCGGTCTCGGGGTCGTTGAGAATCAGCACCGCAGATGCGCGCGGAATACCTGACTTGATGTTGTCGGGATAACTGGCAATCCACTTGATTCCGGAGACGGATTGATCGCCCTCGCTGTCAACGATGGCCGCCGGCAGCGCAATGATCCGGTTCGCCGGTTGCGCAGGGAAACGCAGGAAATAACTGTCGGGGTTAACAGTTTCGCCCCGCTCGTGGGTCAGGTAGGTCTGCGCGACCATGTCGATGGTTGCATGCCGCAGCCCGTTGAGGATGTCTTTGACGACAGCGCCGGGGATGACGTGGAACGGCTGGATCAGATTCTGTGTGGTCATGAGGATTACGCCGAGAGTGCCAGAGCGATTTCAGGGAAAAGGGGCTGCAGTGCGGTTGCGCCGATCCGCTGGGTGACCCAGTCGTCGGAATAGATGGTTTCGAGATAGCGCTCACCCATGTCCGGGGAGATCGCCACCACGACATCGTCGGGCCGGATATGCGGCGCCCACTGGCGGATGCCGGCGAGCACAGTCCCGGTGGAGCCGCCGAAGAGCAGGCCGTAGCGTTGCGCCAGCCAACGGCAGACCTTGATCGTCTGTTCCTCGGGAATCGACAGGAAGTCGTGAATGCCCGACGACTCGAATATCTCCGGCAGACGGCTGGTGCCGAGCCCCGGGATATGGCGCGTGCCGCCCGGCAGGCCGAACGTCACCGAGCCGACGGTATCGACGGCAATGACTTTGGTCTGCGGATGATGTTCGGCGAAGTAGTTTTTGCAGCCCATCAGCGTGCCAGTGGTGCCAGCGCCGACGAACAGGTAATCCACGTGCGCAAATTTGCGCGCGATGGACGTGGCAGTCGCTTGATAGTGAGCGAGGGGGTTGGTCGGATTCTTGTACTGGTTGAGCCAGATGTAGTCGGCGTTATCAGCGACCAGTTGCTCGATCAGACGAATCCGCGAATTCAGATAACCGCCGTTCTCGTCGCGCTGATCGACCATGAGCATTTGCGCGCCAAGGGCTTGAATCAGCTTGCGGTTCGGCGCGGAAATATTCGGGTCGATTACGCAAACGAACTGGTAACCCTTGGCGGCGCAGACCATGGCCAGCGCAACGCCCAGATTCCCCGATGAGGACTCGATCAGTCGGGTCTTGTGGTTGATCAGTCCCCGGGCTTCAAGATCAGTGATCAGCGCGTGCGCGGTCTTCAGCTTGATGGAGCCGGCGGGATTCAGTCCTTCGATTTTCAGCTGGATCGTTGCGCTGCAAAGATCGCCGATCTGCACATAACTGTCTTCATTGATAAGTTGCTTGATCATACGTCGTCCATTTCGCTCTTTTGCCGGGCGCACGGGAGCGCCAGCATTCATCCTGGAATGTTTGAAAAGCACTAACTGCAGTTCGCCTGTGGGTTGGGTTTCAGATTTTTTTGCTGGACAGGAAGTGACCTTGCGGGCGACGCCGATCGATTCAAAAAATCAGGTTTTGCGCTCTGAGGGTTACGCAAACCCAGAGTGTTGCGGGGCGCAAAGTAGAGCCAGTCACTGGCTCGCCAAGGCTTGTTTGAAGTATTGGCGAAACGCCATCTGCGCGGAGAGATACAGATTTCTGGTTTTTTCCAGTACAGCTGGAATGCAGGGGTGTATCGAAGGGGGAAAAGGGAGGGGGGATCAAATCGCAGGCATAAAAAAACCCTGAATCTTGCGATTCAGGGTTTTCGGTATTTGGTGCCCAGAGACGGAATCGAACCGCCGACACGGGGATTTTCAATCCCCTGCTCTACCGACTGAGCTATCTGGGCAACGGGGCGCATTAAAAGGGTTTTTCGGATTTACGTCAACGACTTTTTGAAAATTTCTTAAATTAATTCCGTCGCTTACGAAATCTGCGGGTTATTCGGCTGGCGGCACGTAGCCTTCGGCCTTGGCGTATTCCTCGCCGGAGAAGTACTTGTCCATTTCGCCCTGCAGGTATTTGCGATCTTCGGCGTTCATCATGTTCAGGCGCTTTTCGTTGATCAGCAGGGTCTGGTGTTTCTGCCAGTCGGCCCAGGCCTTGGCCGAGACGTGGTCGAAAATATCCTGGCCCTTGGCCCCCGGGAAAGGGGCACGTTCCAGCGCGGGCAGTTCTTCTTTGTACTTGCGGCACATTACGGTGCGGGTCATGGCGATTCTCCTGCATTCAAGACGGCGGCCGCGCGTTCGAGCAAGGTCTTGACCGGGGCAGCAAGGCCCAGGCGCGGCGGGGTGGCGAGGTTATACCAGAGCCAGTCGGCCTCGGCCACGTGATGGCTGGCTTCCTGCACCTGGACCAGCCAGGGTTCGATGGACAACTGGAAATGGCTGAAGGTGTGAACCAGGCTCGGCAGCGCCTGCTGCCGGCCCATGGTCAGCGAGTGCTGATCGGCCAGATGTTGCAAATCATCGAGGCCATCCAGTTCCGGCAAACTCCACAACCCGCCCCACAGGCCTGTTGACGGGCGGCGGTAAAGCAGAATCGCGCCTTCGCCGTTGGCCAGCATCGGCATCAGCGTGCGTTTCTGTGGGATGGCTTTGCGCGGCTTGGGAATCGGATAACGGGTTTCCAGGCCAAGCATGTGCGCCTCGCAACCGCGCTTGAGCGGACACAGCAGGCAGCTCGGCTTGCTGCGCGTGCAGAGTGTGGCGCCAAGATCCATCATCGCCTGGGTGTAGGCGTTGACCCGATCGTGCGGGGTGAAGCGCTCGGCGTTGGCCCACAGCTGCTTGGCGACCTTCGGTTCGCCGGGATACCCCTCCTGCGCCGTGAAGCGCGCCAGCACGCGTTTGACGTTGCCGTCGAGGATCGGCGCGCGCAGGCCCATGCTGATGCTGGCGATCGCGCCGGCGGTGGACAGGCCGATGCCTGGCAGCTCGGTGAGTTTTTCCACGTCACGCGGGAACTCGCCAGCGTACTGGCTGACGACGATCTTCGCGGTCTTCTGCAGATTGCGTGCGCGAGTGTAGTAACCCAGCCCGGTCCACAGGTGCAGCACCTCGTCTTCCGGCGCTTCAGCCAGCGCTTCGACCGTCGGCAGCGCCGTCATGAAACGCTCGAAATAGTTGAGCACGGTGCTGACCTGAGTCTGCTGCAACATGATTTCGGACACCCAGACCCGGTACGGATTGATGTCCTGCTGCCACGGCAAGTCGTGACGGCCATGGCGGTCGAACCACTCCAGCACCGCCGTGGAAAACTGCTCCGCTGTCATCGCTTGAACAGCCCCTTCAATGCGTCTTTCAGTTCCGGGCTGACTTTGTCGCCCAGTTTCTCGTCGATTTTTTCGCTGAGCTTGTTGCCGGCCATTTTGCTGGCGACCTGACCGAGACGGTCATTATCGATGCGGCAGGCCTTCGCGCCCAGTTCCAGCGGTCCACGGCAGCGCAGGGGCCACTCGATGCCGACGAACTTCTCACCGACCTGACAGGCCGGGTCGGGCATGGCGCTGGTATCGCCCTCGACGATGATGCCGACGCGGTAATCCATACCCAAAACGCGCAGGTCGATATCGCCGTCACCATTGACGGTCATGCCGGGGATGCGCACTTTCAGGTCGGGGTTGCTGGCGACGCCGTTGCGCACGGTCAGGTTGCCCTTGAGCTCCTCGAACGGCGTGTCCTTGCCCCGTGGCTCGCCGCTCAGGGTCTTGCGGTTGAGCGTGGCGATGCCTTTGCACAATTGCTGTTCAAGGTTGGCGTTGAGGAGCACGCCATTGTTGATGACGAAACTGGCGTTGCCGTTCAGCGTATCGATCAGCGCCTGCTGGCTGTTGCCGCTGCCGGTGAAGCTGCTGGTCAGCGTTACCAGGCCTTTGACCGGTGGGTTCTTGCCCTGGCTTTCGATGATTTTTTCCGCCGGCACGCGATTGAGCCGGGTCTGCAGGTTCAACACCGGCGCGCTTGGGCGCACGTCGAGTGTGCCGTTGGCGACGAAGCCGCCGTTGTACAGATCACCGCTCAGGTTAGTCAGCGTCAGCAGGCCGCCCTGGCCGGTGGCTTTGAGCGCGGCGTTCTGGATCGGCAGTTTGTCGAGGGTCAGTTGGCCGAAAGTCAGGTCGGCATCCACGTCGAGTTTGGCCAGGCGCTCCACCGGCAGCAGGCGCTCGGTGCTCCAGGCGGTTTTACTCGGTTTGTCCGGCAGCGGCGTGGTACCTGCGACGGCGCCGGCCTCGGTACTGGCGACTTCGGCCTGACGGGTTTGCGTGGCGCTGTTGGCCTGGGCCGATTTTGGTGGCAGGTAACGATCGGCGTTGAAGGTGTCGGCCTTGAGAATCGCACGCAGCGACTGTTTGGCGAAGTCCTCAATGGCGATGCGGCCGCTGAAGCTGCTGTCATCGAGTTTCAGGTTGATGTTGTCGAACGACAGGCTGGTCGGAGTGGCCGCAACGCGGCTGACCAGTTCGACCTTGCTCAGGCTGCCTTCGCCCATCGCCGGCAGTGTCTGGCCGATGCTGTCGATGAATTTCGCCAGATCGAACTGGGCAATGGAAATGCCGCCGCTGATCTGTGGCGTCTTGTCGAGGTCGTTGGCTTTCAACTCGCCCAGAGCGCGCAACTGGTTGGCGGAAATCTTGATGCCGGTCCATTCGGCGACGTTCGCTGCCTTGTCCAGCAACAACTGACCTTGAGCGGAGAAAGTCATGGTCTTGCCTTGCAGCGGATCGCCAGCGAGCTCGCCGGTCAGCTTCAGGTCTTCGAACTTGTAGCGTTGGAGGGCGCGCTCGAAGCGCAGCTCGCCGTTGAGCTCAGTGCGCACGCGCAGCACCGGTTGATTGGTGCCGAGGAACGCGGTGGCTTTCACCGGGATATTGGTCGAGTCGTGCACCGGGCCGGTGCTCAGTTGAATGCTTTCGGCACTGAACTGCTTGCCGGTCAGCTCATCGGTGTATTCAACGCGGGCGTTGTTGACGGTCAGGCTGTCGATGTCGAGGCGGATCGGTTGCGCCGGTTTTTCCACAGCGACGGTCGGCTCGCTGGCGGTCGCCCCCGGTGTGGCGGGTGGAGTCGAGCCGGGCGCCACAGGCACCTTGCCGATGTCTTCCCAATTGCCGTGGCCGTTCTTGTCACGGTTCAGGCGCAGGTTGAGGCCTTCGACGCGCACGTCACTCATCTGCACTTCGCGGCGCAACAGCGGCAGCACGCGCACGGACAGGCCGAGCATCTGCAAGTCGGCAAACGGTTCGGCAGGTTTGGCCAGGGTGGCGACGCTGGCTTCGTGCAATTCCAGACCGAGCCACGGGAACAGGCTCCAGCCGATATCGCCATTGAGCGTCAGCTCGATGTGGGCCTTGTCGCGGGCTATCTGGCGGATCTCGTCTTTGTAGTCGTTGGGATCGAAGAGGTGGGTCAGGGCAAAGCCTGCCGCCACAATGATCAGCAACAGCCCGAGAAGTACCAGACCCAGGATTTTGCCGAACGCTTTCATGGGCGAGTCCTTGTAGTTAGTCGAATTGGTCATATGGCCGGGGAGTATAGCGCTGCCGGCACCCGGTTCGGTGTGGCGTCATGTGCCAAGGGTCGGCAACGGCACCTGCCACTTCGTCACCGGCATCTGTGTTTGAGGATGCCCGGCGGGCGCCAGAGGGCGCAATCCGGCCCCGCTTGCGACGCCATTTTTTGCGCTTGGTTCACCAGTCGTTCAGTCATGCCCAGGCGACGGGTAACTTTTCGCACGCATAAATGGGACAAGTAGCGAATGCACGTATCTGTCGTCAGGCACTTGAAAACATCCGGCATGGTAGCCCCGTTGAAATGCCGTCTGTAGGAGCTGCGGAACGCTGCGATCGTTTGATTTTGGCATTTTCAAAAAGATCAAAAGATCGCAGCGTTCCGCAGCTCCTACAGGGGGCGAACACAGTTGACAGAAAAAAGGTGATATCAGTTTGGTTTTTCTGTCACCTGAGAATGGTAACCTTCGCCAGTTCGTCCGCCCGTCTGCGACTTAACGTCGCGCCTTCAAGGAGCTTCACCTGAAAAAACGGTCATGCCTGCGTGCATAAGGCCGAGGGTGAGCAGTGGCTGGCGAACCATACTAACAATTGGGGGATACACAATGAGCACGAGCATCACGGCGGACGGCCTCAAAGCCGACCAGCCTGCGTTCCTGTCCAAGGAACGCATCATCGCCAAGCCCGGTTTCAACCGCTGGCTGGTTCCACCGGCCGCTTTGGCCATTCACCTGTGCATCGGCATGGCCTACGGCTTCTCGGTGTTCTGGTTGCCGCTGTCCAAGGCACTGGGCGTTAGCGCACCAGTGGCTTGCGCGCCGGACATGAGCTTCATCGCACAGGTATTTTCGTCGAACTGCGACTGGCCGATCTCCATGCTCGGCTGGATCTACACGCTGTTCTTCATCTTCCTCGGCTGCTCGGCAGCGATCTGGGGTGGCTGGCTGGAACACGCCGGGCCTCGTAAAGCCGGCGTGGTCTCGGCCTTGTGCTGGTGCGGTGGTCTGCTGATTTCCGCGCTGGGTATCTATACCCACCAGATCTGGCTGATGTGGATCGGCTCGGGCGTGATCGGCGGTATCGGTCTGGGCCTGGGCTATATCTCACCGGTGTCGACCCTGATCAAGTGGTTCCCGGACAAGCGCGGCATGGCGACCGGCATGGCGATCATGGGCTTCGGTGGCGGCGCGATGGTCGGCGCACCATTGGCGACTGCGCTGATGAGCCACTTCGCTTCGCCAGAAGGCGTGGGCGTATGGCAGAGCTTCGTGGCCATGGCGGCCATTTACTTCGTGTTCATGATCGGTGGCGCACTGTCCTACCGCGTGCCGCCAACCGGCTGGAAACCTGAAGGCTGGACCGCTCCGGCGAAGAAAGCTTCGAATGCGATGATCACCAACCGTCACGTCCACGTGAACGTGGCGTGGAAAACTCCGCAGTTCCGTCTGGTCTGGCTGGTGCTGTGCCTGAACGTGTCGGCGGGTATCGGCATCCTCGGTATGGCTTCGCCACTGTTGCAGGAAGTGTTCGGCGGCAAGCTGCTGGGCGTTGATGTGCCGTTCGGTCAGCTCGACGCGGGCCAGCTGGCCTCGATCGCGGCGATCGCAGCGGGCTTCACCGGTCTGCTGAGCCTGTTCAACATCGGTGGCCGTTTCTTCTGGGCATCGTTCTCGGACTACCTGGGCCGCAAGAACACTTACTTCGTGTTCTTCGCGCTGGGCTTTGCCCTGTACGCGCTGATTCCGAACATGGGCCATCTGGGCAACGTTGCCCTGTTCGTGGCGGCGTTCTGCATCATCCTGTCGATGTACGGCGGTGGTTTTGCCACGGTTCCGGCCTATCTGGCGGACCTGTTCGGTACGCAGATGGTTGGTGCGATCCACGGTCGTCTGCTGACTGCCTGGGCTGCCGCCGGTGTGCTCGGTCCGGTGCTGGTCAACTACCTGCGTGAGTATCAGTTGAGCATCGGCGTGGAACGCGCTGCCGCTTACGACATCACCCTGTACATCCTCGCCGGCCTGCTGGTGCTGGGTTTCCTGTGCAACCTGATGGTGCGCCCGGTGGCCGACAAGTACTTCATGACCGACGCCGAACTGGCTGCCGAACAGGCGCTGGGCCACGACAAGGGTGCTGATGCCAGCACCGTTCTGGAGTGGAAAGCGGCGCCGGGCACCAAGCCTTTGGCGATCGCTGCCTGGCTGGTGGTGGGTATTCCATTGGCGTGGGGTGTGTGGGTGACCCTGCAGAAGACCGCGGTACTGTTTCACTAAGCATTGGTGCACCTGAGAGGTAGTGTCAGGTGCATTGGATTCAAGCCGAAAAGATCGCAGCCTTCGGCAGCTCCTACAGTCAGTGTTCGCATGCTGAGACTGTAGTCGCTGCCGGGGGCTGCGATCTTTTTGCTTGTATGGACATGTCTACCCGCGACAGCCGGGCGTTCTATCCGTCAGGCATCTCACCTCTCGTGTTTCTGTTTGCCTTCTGCGTGCCTATAATGGCTGCCTTTTTCGCCCAATGATTTTGCGGAGCTGGTGATGGCCGAACGTAAGGCGTCTGTCGAGCGCGACACTCTGGAAACCCAGATCAAAGCCTCGATCAACCTTGATGGCACCGGAAAGGCCCGATTTGATATCGGTGTACCTTTTCTTGAGCACATGCTGGATCAGATCGCCCGTCACGGGTTGATCGACCTGGATATCGAATGCAAGGGCGATCTGCATATCGACGACCACCATACGGTGGAAGACGTCGGTATCACCCTCGGCCAGGCCTTCGCCAAAGCCATCGGCGACAAAAAAGGCATCCGTCGCTACGGCCATGCCTACGTGCCGCTCGATGAGGCGCTGTCGCGCGTGGTGATCGATTTCTCCGGTCGTCCAGGCTTGCAGATGCACGTGCCGTACACCCGCGCCACCGTCGGCGGTTTCGACGTTGACCTGTTCCAGGAATTCTTCCAGGGCTTCGTCAACCACGCGCTGGTCAGCGTGCACATCGACAACCTGCGCGGCACCAACACTCACCACCAGATCGAAACCGTGTTCAAGGCTTTCGGCCGCGCGCTGCGCATGGCCGTCGAGCTGGACGAGCGCATGGCCGGGCAAATGCCATCGACCAAAGGCGTTCTGTAATGCAGACGGTTGCAGTTATCGACTACGGCATGGGCAATCTGCACTCGGTGGCCAAGGCTCTCGAGCACGTCGGCGCCGGCAAGGTGCTGATTACCAGCGACGCGAACGTGATTCGGGAGGCCGACCGCGTGGTATTCCCCGGCGTTGGCGCGATTCGCGATTGCATGGCGGAGATCCGTCGCCTCGGTTTCGACTCGCTGGTCCGTGAGGTCAGCCAGGATCGGCCGTTCCTCGGCATCTGCGTCGGCATGCAAGCCTTGCTCGATACCAGCGAAGAGAACGCCGGCGTCGACTGCATCGGCCTGTTTCCGGGCGCGGTGAAGTTCTTCGGCAAGGATCTGCACGAAGACGGCGAGCACCTGAAGGTCCCGCACATGGGCTGGAACGAGGTGAAGCAGAACATCAGTCACCCGTTGTGGCATGACATCCCGGATCTGGCGCGTTTCTACTTCGTGCACAGCTACTACATCGCCGCCGCCAATGCGCGTCAGGTGGTGGGCAGCGGTCATTACGGTGTCGATTTCGCCGCAGCGCTGGCCGATGGCTCGCGTTTCGCCGTGCAGTTCCACCCGGAGAAAAGCCATACCCATGGCCTGCAACTGCTGCAGAACTTCGCTGCGTGGGACGGTCGCTGGTAAATGGCTGTCAAGAAGTCCAAACCGCCGATTCTGACCCTCACTCCCGAGCAGGAGAGCGAGGCCAATCGCAAGATTCAGCGGTTCATGGAAGACCGTTTCGAACTGGACCTGGGTTCATTCGAAGCGGCGGAAATTCTTGAGCTGTTTACCCGCGAGATTGCTCCGCACTATTACAACAGGGCGATTTTCGATGTGCAGACCCACCTCAAGGAACGGTTTGAAAGCATCGAAAGCGACCTGTGGGCGCTCGAAAAAAATTAAGAGCAGCGGCAAGCGTCAAGCTGCAAGCTGCAAGAGATAGACGCGCGTGCGCGCTTGCAGCTTATGGCTTGCAGCTTGCCGCTCTTTTGACGAAGGAAAAAGCATGCTGATTATCCCCGCTATCGATCTCAAGGACGGTGCCTGCGTACGTCTGCGCCAGGGCCGCATGGAAGATTCCACGGTGTTCTCCGATGACCCGGTGAGCATGGCTGCCAAATGGGTGGAGGGCGGTTGCCGTCGTCTGCATCTGGTCGACCTCAACGGCGCGTTCGAAGGCCAGCCGGTCAACGGCGAAGTGGTCACCGCGATCGCCAAGCGCTACCCGAGCCTGCCGATTCAGATCGGTGGCGGCATCCGTTCGCTGGAAACCATCGAGCATTACGTCAAGGCGGGCGTCAGCTACGTGATCATCGGCACCAAAGCGGTCAAGGATCCGGCGTTCGTCGCTGAGGCCTGCCGCGCATTCCCGGGCAAGATCATCGTCGGTCTGGATGCCAAAGACGGTTTCGTCGCCACCGATGGCTGGGCTGAAATCAGCACCGTACAGGTGATCGATCTGGCCAAGCAGTTCGAAGCCGACGGCGTGTCGTCGATCGTTTATACCGACATCGCCAAAGACGGCATGATGCAGGGCTGCAACGTGCCGTTCACCGCTGCTCTGGCCGCTGCGACGAAGATTCCGGTGATCGCTTCCGGCGGCATCCACAATCTGGGTGACATCAAGTCGCTGCTCGACGCCAAGGCACCGGGCATCATCGGCGCGATCACGGGCCGCGCGATCTATGAGGGCACTTTGGATGTTGCAGATGCTCAAGCTTTTTGTGATGGCTACGCGGCCAGCTCCAAGTTGTAAGCTGCAAGCTGCAAGTTAGAAACTCGACCGCGATCGGCTCTTTCCTGCAGCTAGTAGCTTGAAGCTTGCAACTCTTAATCGGAGATTAAGCCTTATGGCGTTAGCCAAGCGCATCATCCCTTGCCTGGACGTGGACAACGGCCGGGTGGTCAAGGGCGTGAAGTTCGAGAACATCCGCGACGCCGGTGACCCGGTGGAAATCGCCCGTCGTTACGACGAGCAGGGTGCCGACGAAATTACCTTTCTCGACATCACCGCTAGCGTCGATGGCCGCGATACCACGCTGCATACCGTCGAGCGCATGGCCAGTCAGGTGTTCATCCCGCTGACCGTCGGCGGTGGCGTGCGCACCGTGCAGGACATCCGCAACCTGCTCAATGCCGGCGCGGACAAGGTGTCGATCAATACCGCTGCCGTGTTCAATCCGGAGTTTGTCGGTGAAGCCGCGCAGCATTTCGGTTCGCAGTGCATCGTCGTCGCCATCGACGCCAAGAAGGTTTCCGGCCCCGGCGAAACGCCGCGCTGGGAAATCTTCACCCACGGCGGGCGCAAGCCGACCGGCCTCGATGCAGTCGAGTGGGCGAAGAAAATGGAAGGCCTCGGTGCCGGCGAAATCCTCCTGACCAGCATGGATCAGGACGGTATGAAAAGCGGCTTCGACCTCGGCGTGACCCGCGCCATCAGTGATGCGCTGGGCATTCCGGTGATCGCTTCCGGTGGCGTGGGCAATCTTCAGCATCTGGCCGATGGCATTCTCGAAGGCCATGCCAGCGCTGTGCTGGCGGCGAGTATTTTTCACTTCGGCGAATACACCGTGCAGGAAGCCAAGGCCTACATGTCGCATCGCGGCATCGTCATGCGCTAAAGCGTACAGGCCAGTGGACAGCATGGCGCGCCCAAGGCACTCTTGGGCACGCCATGGATTCCGGTAGCCAGACATGATCAAACGCCTGCTTGTTGTTCTCGCCAGCGCCTCATTGTTGTTGATCAGCAATGCTCGCGCCGAAAACGGTCCCGACACCGATCTGGTGCTGCTCACCGAAAACTTCCCGCCGTACAACATGGCGAAGAACGGCAAGAATTTCGCCCAGGGCGACAACATCAACGGTATTGCCACCGACATCGTCCGCGAGATGTTCCAGCGCGCCGGCCTCACGTACAGCCTGACCCTGCGTTTCCCTTGGGAGCGAGTCTACAAACTCGCCCTGGAAAATCCCGGTTACGGCGCCTTCGTCATGGCGCGCCTGCCCGATCGCGAAAGACTGTTCAAATGGGTCGGCCCGATCGGCCCGGACGACTGGATCCTGCTGGCCAAGGCGGACAGCAAGATCACCCTCGAAACCCTCAATGACGCGCGCAAGTACAAGATCGGTGCCTACAAGGGAGATGCGATTGCCGAGACACTGACCAAGCAGGGGCTCAAGCCGGTGGTGGTGCTGCGCGATCAGGACAACGCAAAAAAACTGCTCAATGGCCAGATCGATCTGTGGGCCACCGGT
Organism: Pseudomonas sp. UF-293; assembly: GCF_058245595.1. Classification (NCBI taxonomy): domain Bacteria; kingdom Pseudomonadati; phylum Pseudomonadota; class Gammaproteobacteria; order Pseudomonadales; family Pseudomonadaceae; genus Pseudomonas; species Pseudomonas sp. UF-293. Next base: position 188,216 of record NZ_JBSICA010000006.1, read on the forward strand.
GATCCTGCCGGCCGTTATCTGGCGCGGCAGGATGGCGTGACCGGCCTGAAGACCGTGCTGCGCTTCAACAGCGCCGAGTTGTACCTGGCGCTGAACAAGGACGTTTCCGATGACGTGGTCAACAAGCTTCAGACCGCGCTGGATCAGTTGCGCAAAGAAGGCGTGGTCGATGAAATCATGGCGCGCTATCTGTAGCGGTTGACTCGTCTGGCTCTGGCAGCGGGGCGCTGATGTCGTCATTGGTCAGAGACGCAAGCACAGTCTGATCTTCGACCGCCTCCGCCTCCGACGCGACGATGATTTCAGGCTCGCTTGGCGTGTACTGGCTGATGTGCAGGCTATTGCCATCGGTGTAGCTGAAGCCCTCCGTCACTGTGGTGCTGTCTGCGCGCACCAGGCGGTAGTCGCTCTGCACCAGATAGGCCGCCACGGAACGATTTTTGTCCACCACCGCAACCACTTCAATTGCCGCCGCATTGAGCCAGTCATTCGAATGCAGTTCGCATTGGGTGAAATCATGGCCCAGCCGTGCGGAAAACATCAGCGCGCTGTGCTGTCCGGCTTGCCATTGGGCGCCGAATTCGACGGAAGTCGTTTGGGTGAAAGTCCGCAAACCGGCATTGCGCTGAGCGCGAGGCGCAGTCCACCTGAATATCTGGCTGTCGTTGCCACTGTTGTGTGCGTGACCGACGAGCACATACCGATCCTTGCGCTCCAACAGGTAGAAGGGCGAGTGGCGCCACTGCTCGGTGACGGTGTAACGCGGATCCCTGACCGTGAACCAAGGGAGTATGGCCGTGTGAGTAGCATCGTCCGTAGGATCGACAGATGTCGGCGTTTCCCCGCACAGCACAGGTGGCGATGGGCGTGTGTACAGCTCCAGGCCAATCCGCAGACGCAAACAGTAGACAGGGAAGCTGGCCGGTCTGGAGTAGTCACTCAAGCTGAAAAAACTGCCTGATGCCAAGTAGACCTCACCAGATAAAGCTGCGGGAGGAACGGCACTCCAGCTACTCACGCGCTGCCGGGCTTTGCTGCCTTTGTCGTCCCAGATCAGCTCGCTGGAATTGGACGCGATCACCAGATCTGCGCGAACGCAGCGCACCGCGTTAAGCGACGGCTTTTCATGATCATTCGAGCACACCGATCCCAGCGCCACGTAGCCTGCGGGAGGCAGCGGTCGCCAGATCGACAGATCTCTTTTCGAGCCTGAGCCGGAATCTTTCCAGACCAGCTCGTAATCATCGGGACGCCGCAGTGCTCTGCCTTTCGTGGGATCAGTGCTGGCAATGTCCGCTTCGCAAGCCACCGCCACCACGCGTTCGCCATTGATATTGCCCAAGCCCCTGGTGACGACATCGCCCAAGGGGAAATAACCGGGCAGCGCGTCGGGAGCGGGGGTCGGGCGCCAGAACGACGCCGGTTTGGCCGAAAGACCGTCGGTATCCCAGATGCGCAGAAACTCTGTTGTGAAATTGATCAACAGGTTATCGATTCGGATCGGTTCAGTTCGCCCTATGGGCGGGATGATCGGGGCATTGTTCGTCATGGGCACTCCTGATAGTTGAAAGCGGCTCGAGGGAGCCGCGACCTGTAGCAGGTCTCACTATCCGGAACGGGGTGGGGTGCGTGGTGGTAACTATGTATTGCACCGTGACCAGTTGTTACCGGTAAATGCCGTCCTTGCCATGCCCAGCCATCGCGCGATTACTGCGCACGCTGATCATCTGCCTGATATCGATCCAGTCGATGCCTTGCGCCTTCAGCCTGGGCAGCTCGCGCTCGAGCACCGCCAGGGTCTGCGGGTACGGATGGCCGATCATCACCGCTGAACCCTGTTTGTGCGCCAGGGCGATCGCGGTCTGCAACTGAGTGGCAATGGCTGCTTCGGTGCGTTCGTCATCGAGAAACACATCTCGGGAAACGCTGGCCAGGTCGATTTTCTGCGCCTGCTGCGCAGCGACCGTTTGAGCACTGGTGCGGCTGTCGACGAAGAACTTGTGCCGACGCTGCAACTCAGCCATCAACCACGCCATCGCCGCCGGCTGCGCGGTCATGCGGCTACCCATGTGATTGTTGATGCCGGCGGTGAACGGGACTTTCTCGAACGCGGCATTCAGGCGTTTCTGCAGCTCTTCGATTGGCAGTTCGGGGTGCCAGGCGTAAGGTCCGGTGGCCGGGTCCATGGGCATGTGCAGGATGACGATCTTGCCGGCGCGATGGGCTTCGCGGGCAAATTCGCTGGCGTGCGGGGTGTCGGGCATGATCGCTGCCGTGACCGGGCCAGGCAGGGCGAGCACGCGACGATCCCGGGGCAGGTTCTGCCCCAGGTCGTCGATGATCAATGTCAGGTAGGCTTTGTGCGGCGTGGAGCTGGCGGGCTCTGCTTGGGCAAAACCCGCCAGACAGCACAACAGAACGCAAAGGGAACGCAGCAACATCCTCAGCGGCCGGAAGTGATGCTCAGGCCTTTGAGCAGGCTCAGGGCCTGGGCCAACTGGTAATCGTCATCCTGTGGCATCGCTTTGGCCTTGCCGCCGGAACCACTCGGTTTGTCGGCGCCGCCGTTGCCGTTGCCCAAGTGACCTTGCAGATCGGCTTCCTTGAAGTATTCGCTGTCGGCTTCGTTGGTGATCTTGGCGCGGCGCACTTCGATGTCCGGCACGATGCCCTGAGCCTGGATCGAGCGGCCGTTCGGCGTGAAGTACAGGGCGGTGGTGATCTTCAGCGCGCGGTCGTTGTTCAGCGGCAGCACGGTCTGCACCGAGCCCTTGCCGAAACTGGTGGTGCCCATGACCACGGCGCGTTTCTGGTCCTGCAGAGCGCCGGCGACGATCTCCGAAGCCGAGGCACTGCCACCGTTGATCAGCACGACCATCGGCACTGCTTCGCTTTCGTCCTTGCCGGTAGCGGAGAAGCGCAACTCGGAATTGGCAATACGGCCCTTGGTGTAGACGATCAGACCTTTGGTGATGAAATGGTCGACCACTTCTACCGCCGATTGCAGCACGCCGCCCGGGTTGTTGCGCAGGTCGAGAATGATGCCGTTGAGCTTCTTGCCGTTGTCCTTGCGCAACTTGGCCAGAGCCTTGGAGACTTCTTCGCCGGTCTTGACCTGGAACTGGGTGATGCGGATATAGCCGTAGCCCGATTCCAGCAGTTGCGCCTTGACGCTTTTGACCTGAATCACTGCACGGGCCAGGGTCACGTCGAACGGCGTGCCGCCATCGCGAACCAGGGTCAGGGTGATTTTCTGGCCGATCTTGCCGCGCATCTTGTCGACGGCTTCGGTCATGGTCTGGCCGCGGGTTGGCTGACCGTTGATCTTGACGATGAAGTCACCGGCCTGAATGCCGGCCTTCGACGCTGGCGTGTCATCGATCGGCGAGACGACTTTGATGAAGCCGTCTTCGGCGCCGACTTCGATACCCAGGCCACCGAACTCACCGCTGGTGCTTTCCTGCAGCTCGGTGAAATCTTCCGGGCCGAGGTAGGCCGAATGCGGATCGAGGTTGCTGAGCATGCCCTTGATCGCGTTTTCCAGCAGGGTCTTGTCGTCCACAGGTTCAACGTACGCGGCTTTGATCCGGTCCATGACCTCAGCGAAGGTGCGCAGCTCTTCCAGCGGCAACGGCGCCTTGGCGGTCGCGGCAGTGCCTGCCGGAGCGACGGTCGGGGCCGGTTGTGCGGCGAACGCCAGAGGCGCGCCGATCACCACAGCGATCGTCAGGGCCAGCGAGGTAAGGCGGGACAAATGCAGCATGTCGAACGAACTCCTGAATTAGATGGTGCGCTTATCCTTGCGCACGACACCATTGCGCCGGATCACTCGGGTGACCCTGCTGACGAATTGCGAAATACAGCGCTGGCGTGTCCTGACCGCCACTGTTACCGACAGTGGAAATCGACTCGCCCGCCTTGACCACATCACCCGCCGACTTGAGCAGCGTCTGGTTGTGGCCGTAAAGACTCAGAAAACCATTGCCGTGATCAAGAATCACCAGCAAACCGGCACCGCGCAGCCAGTCGGCGAACACCACGCGCCCACCGTGTACGGCGTGCACCTGGCTGCCGGCGGAGGCGCTGATCATCACGCCATCCCACTTGGTGCGGGCGTCGTCGCCACGGCTTTCACCGAAGCGTGCGAGTAATCGACCATCAACCGGCCACGGAAGTTTTCCCCGGGTTGCAGCAAATGGCCCGCCAAACGTTTCGCCGCTGCTCGATACCAGCGCGCCGGGGCTTGATCTGGCGGGTTTTCGTGGGGCGTCGCTGCTGTCAGCCTGCGCCTCACGCAAACGCTTTTTTTCCGCTTCCTGCTGGGCGATCAGCGCTTTCTGCCGCGCTTCTTCTGCCTCACGAGCCTGTCGGGCCAGGGTTTCTTCGATGGTTTTAAGGACTTTAGACAGGTCTGCCTGATCCTGCTCGCGGGCGGCGAGTTTCTGGTCGCGGGCTTTCACGTCGTCATTGAGTCTGGCGAGAACCTGCTGGCGTTCCTTGCGGACCTTCTCGAGTGCTTCGCGCTGAGTGTCGAGGTCGCTTTTCTGTACCAGCAACTGCGCCTGCTGCAGACCGATGTCTTTTTCGACATTGGCCAGTTGGCGCAGGGTTTCGTTGAAGTTCTTCAACTGCTCCAGGCGTGCCTGGCTCAGGTAGTCGTAATAGGTGAGGGTACGGGCGAATTTCTCGGGATTCTGCTGGTTGAGCAGCAGCTTGAGGTATTCCTGGCGGCCGTTCTGGTAGGCCGCTCGGGCCTGAATGGCGATCAGTCGCTGCTGTTCAGTGCGCGCGCTCTGGAGTTTTTTTTTCTCTGCATCGAGCCGCTGTAGCTCGGATTCGCTCTTCTGCAGTTCTTTCTGCAGGGCGTCGACCTGCTTCTGCAGCTTGCCCATCTCGGTTTCAGTGCCCTTGAGCTCTTTCTGCACGCCGGACTTTTCTTCCTGCAGCTTGCCCAGAAGCTTTTTCAGCTCGGCGATATCCTGACGCGTGGCCTCCAACTGCTGTTGGGTTTGCGCGCGCTCGTCGGCAAAGGCCGGCTGGAGCAGACAGGTCAGAGCAAGGGCGATCAGGACGCGAAGCATAGGGGCGGGCGGCACCAGGGTAAGGGACGGCCTAGTATGCCCGCCCGAGGCTGCAAAAAAAACGCCCAATTGGGGCTGTGTGATAACTGGCCTGAAAAACACCCCAAAACCAATGTGGGAGCGAGCCTGCTCGCGAAAGCAGTGTGTCAGGCGACATCGCTGTCGACTGATCCACCGTATTCGCGGGCAGGCTCGCTCCCACAAGGTTAGGTGTGGTTTACACCAGGATGGAGGTACCGGTCATCTCCGCCGGTTTTTCCAGACCCAACAGCATCAGCATGGTCGGTGCCACGTCCGCCAGCACGCCGCCTTCGCGCACTTTCAGGTCGCGCTTGCCGACGTAGATGAACGGCACCGGCTCGGTGGTGTGCGCGGTGTGCGCCTGGCCGGTGGATTCGTCAGCCATTTGCTCGACGTTGCCGTGGTCAGCCGTGATCAGTGCTTCGCCGCCGACTTTTTCCAGCGCTTCAACGATGCGACCGACGCAGGTGTCGAGGCACTCGACCGCTTTCACCGCCGCATCGAACACACCGCTGTGGCCGACCATGTCGCCGTTGGCGTAGTTGACCACGATCACGTCGTAGCGCTGGTTTTCAATAGCGTCGACGATGCGGTCGGTGACTTCCGGGGCGCTCATTTCCGGCTGCAAGTCATAAGTAGCGACTTTCGGCGACGGGATCAGGATGCGCTCTTCGCCCGGGAACGGTTCTTCGCGACCGCCGGAAAAGAAGAAGGTCACGTGGGCGTATTTTTCGGTTTCAGCGATGCGCAGTTGAGTCTTGCCGTTTTTCGCCAGGTAATCACCGAGAACGTTTTCCAGGCTGCCGGCGGCGAAGGCCGACGGTGCCGGAATGCTTGCGGCGTACTGGGTCAGCATGACGAAACCGGCCAGTTGCGGCTGGCGGGCGCGCTCGAATTCCTTGAAATCGTCTTCGACGAACACCCGGGTCAGCTCGCGGGCGCGGTCGGCACGGAAGTTCATGAACACCACGGCGTCGCCGTCTTCGACCTTCACCGGCTCACCGATGGAGGTGGCTTTGACAAACTCGTCGCTTTCGCCACGGGCATAGGCGGCTTCGAGGCCCTCCTGAGCGGTGGCGGCGTTGAATTCGCCGTTGCCGTCGACGATCAGGTTGTAGGCCTGGGCGACGCGATCCCAGCGGTTGTCACGGTCCATGGCGAAATAACGGCCGATGATGCTGGCGATCCGGCCTTTGCCCAAGGCCTGGAAAGTCGCGTCGAGCAGTTCGATCGACGAAGCAGCGCTTTTCGGCGGCGTGTCGCGGCCATCGAGGAAGGCGTGCAGATAGATTTTTTCGGCGCCGCGCTTGAAGGCCAGTTCAGCCATGGCGATCAGGTGATCCTGGTGGCTGTGCACGCCGCCATCGGACAGCAGGCCCATAAAGTGCACGGCTTTGCCGGCGGCCACGGCTTTATCCACAGCGGCGCAGATGGTCGGGTTTTCGAAGAATTCGCCGTCGCGGATCGCTTTGGTCACACGGGTGAAGTCCTGATACACCACGCGCCCGGCGCCGAGGTTCATGTGGCCGACTTCGGAGTTGCCCATCTGGCCGTCCGGCAGGCCGACGTCCATGCCGCTGCCCGAAATCAAGCCGTTCGGCACGGTAGCCCACAGACGATCCAGCACAGGTTTCTTCGCCGCGAACACGGCATTGGATTCGGGGCTGTCGCTGTGACCGAAGCCGTCGAGAATCATCAGGACCAAAGGTTTGGGCGTAGTCGTCATGGAATCCACTCGTGGCTGATAAAGAAGAGGGCGATGGAAAACGGAGTTGGAGTTTAAAGCGAAGTTCCGACCGCGTCACCGCCGGACGGGGTTTGGCCGACCATAGTGGCTGTGTATACTGGCCGACATTTTAACGCCCTGGAACCTCCTTCGATGGTTGCTCACCTGATTGAATTTGCCACTAACCACTACATTCTTGTCGGTATCTTCGTCGTACTGCTGGCTCTGTTGCTGGCGCACACGATGCAGGGCGGCGGCAAGAGCCTGAGCACCGGCGAGCTGACCGCACTGGTCAATAAAGATGCAGGCGTGGTGGTGGACATCCGTCCGGCCAAGGATTATGCCGCAGGCCACATCGTCGGCGCTGTGAACATCCCGCAAGACAAACTGGCTGCCCGCGTCGGCGAGCTGGAAAAGCACAAGGCCAAGACCATCATTCTGGTCGATGCCCTCGGTCAGACCGCCGGCACCCACGCCCGCGAACTTATGAAGTCCGGCTTCACCGCCGCCAAGCTGTCCGGCGGGATTTCCAGCTGGAAGGGCGACAACCTGCCGTTGGTGAAATGACATGAGCGAAGTCATCGTCTACTCCAGCGATTACTGCCCCTACTGCTCGCGCGCCAAGCATCTGCTCGCCAGCAAAGGCGTGGCCTTCGAAGAGATCAAGGTCGATGGCAAGCCGCAGTTGCGCGCCGAAATGACCAAGAAGGCCGGGCGTACGTCCGTGCCGCAGATCTGGATCGGCAGCAAACACATCGGCGGTTGTGATGATTTATATGCCCTGGAGCGCGCCGGCAAACTCGACGCGCTGCTCAAGGGCTGAACGGCTGCACCCACGTACAGCACTCCCTAAAAGACCCAAGATCGATAAGGATCTGAGATGACTGACCAACAGAACACTGCAGCCAGCGAAGAAGAAACCGCACCGCAATTCTCCTTGCAGCGCATCTATGTACGCGACCTGTCCTTCGAAGCCCCGAAAAGCCCGGCGATCTTCCGCCAGCAGTGGGATCCGGCGGTCGGTCTGGATCTGAACACCCGTCAGAAAGCGCTGGAAGGCGATTTCTACGAAGTGGTGCTGACTCTTTCCGTTACCGTGAAAAACGGTGAAGAAGTGGCCTTCATCGCTGAAGTGCAACAGGCCGGTATCTTCCTGATCAAGAATCTGGACGCGGCTTCGATGAGCCACACCTTGGGTGCGTTCTGCCCGAACATCCTGTTCCCGTACGCTCGCGAAACCCTGGACAGCCTGGTCACCCGTGGCTCGTTCCCGGCGCTGATGCTGGCCCCGGTGAACTTCGACGCCCTGTACGCGCAAGAGCTGCAGCGCATGCAGGAAAGCGGCGAGACCCCGACCGTTCAGTAAGACGGTTCAGCAAGACCCCATGTGGGAGCGAGCCTGCTCGCGAAAGCGGTCTGTCAGACACATCAATGTTGACTGACACTCCGTAATCGCGAGCAGGCTCGCTCCCACATTTGCTTGCGGCGTTACTTGAAGTCGTTCTGCCGCCACGCTTCGTACACGGCGACCGCCACGGTGTTGGACAGATTCAGGCTGCGGCAGCCTTCGCGCATCGGCAGGCGCAGGCGCTGTTCGCCAGGCAGGGCGTCGAGCACGTCCGCTGGCAGGCCACGGCTTTCCGGGCCAAACAGAAACGCGTCGCCTGGCAAGAATGCGGCATCATGAAACGGTCGTGAACCTTTGGTAGTGAAGGCGAATACGCGCGGGTTGCCCAGACTCTCAAGACAACTGGCCAGATCAGCATGACGCTGCAGCGTGGCATATTCGTGGTAATCGAGACCGGCGCGGCGCAAGCGCTTGTCGTCCATCTCGAAACCCAGCGGTTCGATCAAATGCAGGTGGCAGCCACTGTTGGCGCACAGCCTGATAACGTTGCCGGTGTTCGGCGGAATTTCTGGTTGAAAAAGGATGACGTGAAACATGCACGGCTCCGAAGGTAAAGATGAGCGGCATTCTACGCCGCCTGTGGACAACCGTTCGAAACTATTCCCTCGAGTCATCGGTTCGCTGGCCATCGTCGGAATGATGATCGGCCTGATGATCGGTCGCCTGACCACGCCGGAGCCGAGCGTGCTGGAGCGGGTCGAGGTTACCGACGGCGGTTTGGTGGTGTGGTTCAACAATGAGCCGAAACTGCACGGCGAGATCATCGACGGCACCATCGCATTGCTGTTTCAGGCGCAAGGTCGGCCGCAAAAGGGCCAGCTCAAGCTCGACGGCAGGGATGTGAACTGGCGCACGCGCAAGAGTGACGGCGGATTGTTGCTGACGGTGCTGGCGGCGCGGCCGTTGGGCGGTGACTGGATCGGCAGCGAGGTCGATGACCGCTGGCGGCTGGAAGTTCGGTTACGAGAGCAATGAGCTGAAACTCATCGTTACCTCTGACGTTTTTTAACGGCATTTCCCACCGCTGCCGTTGACCTTTCCGGCCCCCAGCCACCGCCAGCGCGCTATCGTCCGCTTTCACGTTCAAAGGGCAGGATGATAGTTTCGAAGGGCCCTGGAGTACGATGCTGAACGGTGTCCGGACGCTGAGTCGCACGCCTGGATTTCATGTTGAGCGGCCGCTTTTACAGCGTCGAGTCTGGCGGGTTCTGGAAAATTTCAGTCAGGCGGATGCGGTGGAGCGAGCGTGGCTGAGCACAATCGTCGAATTTGAACCAAGTCCTGGGAACATGCTGGATTGGCTGGTAGCGGAAATTCGAAAATATGACGGGGGGGCGGCGGAACTCGCCGTTACATCACCGGCTCAAGCGCCCCCGGCTTGAGTAATTCGTTGGGGCGCAGTGGCGGTGTAAAAGCGGGAATCCCTGACCTGCCTGTATCAGGGTTCCCAAAAGCCTGGACTTCGCGTTCGGCGTCAGTCCGGTGTAAAGAGGGAACCCCCGGCCTGCCTGTACCAAGGATCCCAAAAGGGTGGGCTCATCCGTTGCGGTCTGAGCCCGATGTAAAGAGGGGAATCCCCGGCCTGCCTGTACCAAGGTCCCCGAAACGGGTGGTGAAACGAATCACCTGAGATAGTTATTGCAGGGGGCGTGCCAGTTTTTAATGTGCTGAAACAAAAAACGCTTCGAAAACGCGAAAGCCCCGGAATTCGGGGCTTTCAGTTATTCGAAGCGGGATTTTTCAGCACGTTGAAACAGGGCGATGGGATTCGGGGTCTGCGCGATCCCGGGTCATCGTGCATTGATGCGGTGCATGCTGGCCCAAAAAGCTTCGACGAATGGGTTCAACGCAGAACGGCAGACCTAACCCTCTTCCCCCTCATCATCATCCCCACCATCAACCTTCATCCCCAACTCCTTGATCTTGCGCGTCAGGGTATTACGCCCCCAGCCGAGCAAAACGGCGGCATCACGACGGCGCCCGGCGGTGTGCTTCAACGCCGTCTCGATCATGATTCGCTCGAACGCAGGCACCGCGCTGTCGAGCAGGCTCGACTGGCCACGGGCCAAGGCCTGATCGGCCCACTGGCGCAGGGCCTGTTCCCAGTTGGTTACCGGCGCCGAATCCTGCGGCAGGTTGAGCAGCTCTGGCGGCAAATCGCTGATGTGCACTTCACGGCCGGAGGCCATCACGGTGATCCAGCGGCAGGTGTTTTCCAGCTGACGCACGTTGCCCGGCCACGGCAGGTTTTTCAGGTATTCCTCGGTTTCGCTTTTCAGCAGTTTGGGCTCGACCGCCAGTTCCTGTGCGGCGCGGCTGAGGAAGTGCCGGGCCAGGGTCGGGATGTCTTCGCGACGATCCGACAGGCGTGGAATGTGGATGCGGATCACGTTGAGACGGTGGAACAAGTCCTCGCGGAATTTACCGGCGTGGACCAGTGTTTCGAGATTCTGGTGGGTGGCGGCGATGATGCGCACATCCACTTTGACCGGCACATGACCGCCGACGCGATAGAACTCGCCATCGGCCAGCACGCGCAACAGACGCGTCTGGGTGTCCGCCGGCATGTCGCCGATTTCATCGAGAAACAAGGTTCCGCCGTCGGCCTGTTCGAAGCGCCCGCGTCGCAGGTTTGCGGCGCCGGTGAATGCGCCTTTCTCGTGGCCGAACAGTTCCGATTCCATCAGGTCCTTGGGAATCGCCGCCATGTTCAGCGCAATGAACGGCGAAGCCGCGCGTGGGCTGTGGCGGTGCAGGGCGTGGGCGACCAGTTCTTTACCGGTACCGGATTCGCCGTTGATCAGCACGGTGATGTTGGAGTGGCTCAGGCGCCCGATGGCACGAAACACTTCCTGCATCGCCGGCGCTTCGCCGATGATTTCCGGGGTGCGGGTCAAGGCTGGCACAACTTCCAGGCCTTGCTGTTCCTGCGCATGTTGATTGGCGCGTTTGACCAGCGAAACGGCTTCGTCGACATCGAACGGTTTGGGCAGGTACTCGAAAGCACCGCCCTGATACGAGGCGACAGCGCTGTCCAGATCGGAGTGGGCGGTCATGATGATGACCGGCAGCCGTGGATGCTGTTCGCGAATCCGCGCCAGCAGATCCAGGCCACTGGCGCCCGGCATGCGGATATCGGAAATGATCACGTCCGGCTGCTGCCGGGCCAGACGACTCATCACGCCATCGGCGCTGTCGAAGCTCTGGGTGGTCATGCCTTCCTGCTGCAAGGCCTTTTCCAGGACCCAACGGATAGAACGGTCGTCATCGACGATCCACACGGTTTCACTACGGCTCATGTCGATGTGGCTCCTTGTTCCAGTGGCAGGAAGATCGAGAAGGTGGTGTGGCCTGGATGGCTCTCACACTCGATCAGGCCCTGGTGCTGACTGATGATGTTCTGGGTAATGGCCAGGCCCAGCCCGGTACCGTCGGGGCGGCCGCTGACCATCGGAAAGAAAATGGTTTCCTGCAGTTCCGCCGGGATGCCCGGGCCGTTGTCGATGATCTCGATTTTGGTCACCAGACGATGGCGGATGTGGCCGATGGTGAACTGGCGCATGGCGCGGGTGCGCAGGCTGATACGGCCCAGACGCAGCTCGTTCTGGCTGCTGATCGCCTGCATCGCGTTACGCACGATGTTCAGCACCGCCTGAATCATTTGTTCGCGGTCGATCAATACGTCGGGAATGCTCGGATCGTAATCGCGCACCAGAGTGATGCAGCCCTGGCTTTCGGCTTCGACCAGATGGCAGACGCGTTCAAGCACTTCGTGGACGTTGCACATGGCCAACGACGGCAGTTTGTTCGAGCCGAGCATGCGATCAACCAGATTGCGCAGGCGGTCAGCCTCTTCGATGATCACATTGGTGTAATCGCGCAGGCTTTCTTCCGGCAGCTCGCGGGCCAGCAACTGCGCGGCACCACGGATGCCGCCGAGGGGATTCTTGATTTCGTGGGCGAGGCCGCGCACCAGCATCTTGCTGGTTTCCTGCTTGGACAGCTGCGCCTCTTCCTTGGTGATCCGCAGCAGGCGGTCACGCGGGTGGACTTCGAGCAGTAGCAAGGTCGCGCCGTTGCTCAGAATCGGTGTGACCGCGTAATCCACAGTCAGGGTCTGGCCGGTGAGGGCGGTGAGCATTGCTTCGCGTTTGGTGAACGGGTGCGCCTGCTCAACCGCCTGGCGCAAAGAATTGAGCGCCTCGGGAGACTCGGTAAACAGCTCACTGATGAACTGGCCGTGGCTGCGCTGACCGCTGACAGCCAACAGCATCTCCGCCGCCGGGTTCATGTACTCCAGGCGCAGTTCGGCGTCGAGCAGGATGGTCGCCGTGGTCAGGTTGTCGAGCAGCAAACGGTGAATAGCGTCGCTTATGGTCATCTGGACCCCTTTTGGAGCAAGGCGTGCGCGAGAACAAAGCGCTGATGTCGAGAAAATGCAAAAACCAAACCAAGGCTCCGAAAAGAAGCGTTTAAACCCTGAAACAGGCGTTTGACGCGCGTTTGTATGGCACGAAGCCAGCTCAAACGGGAAGTTTCGAACCAAAATGGGTTGGGTTGTGGGCGGGTTGCAGTTTAGTGCACCAATAGAGTGCGAGCGGCTGCCGGGCGTTAAAAGAAGCGCAGAAAGGGATTTTTCGGCTCTGCGGGTTTGTCCTTGAGCGGGCATTCCGCACGCACGCCATAATCTTCGGCGACACAGGGTTTGACCTGACGCTTCTGCGCCAGGGAAATGCGCAGCATGTGGAACGGCTGGTTGGCAGTACGTTCCACGGTGCGCCCGGCGGCGTCGAGGATTTCGATGGAAAGGCTGTGGCTGCCGCGATCAATATTACTCAGGGCAAATACCGGACTGACGCCGGGCTCGCCCGTGGCCTCGCCATCCAGCAACAGGCGATAACGATGGCCGCTTTGCAGGCCAGGCTCGCTGGTAACGCTGACGATCAGCTCGCCGGCGCTGCTGCGCAAAGTGGCATCGGGCTCCGGGATCAGAATGCGCAGCATGTCGTAATGAAAGGGTGGTGGTTCGACGGATTTTTTCGCTGTGGTGATCGGCGCTGCGGTGTTGGCAGGGACAGCCATACGATTGCTGGTCGCGATCGGCACTCGCTTGGCATTGGCGCGTGGTTGGTCGGTGTAGACGCGGTTGCCCTGCGCGTCGATATAAGTGAAGACCTCAGCCGCGGCGGGCAGCGCCATCAGCGCCAGAATGAGTGCCAGCCCCGCGCGGATCATGGCGTGTGCACGCGTTGCACAGTGAAAACGGCGGGCTGGCTCTGCTGGATGACGGTCTGGCCGTCGATCACTTGCACGGCCAGGCGATGCTCACCGCGATCGGCGTTGATCAATTGCAGAACCGGCACGTTACTCGGTTGGCCATAGGGCTGATCGTCGAGCAGTAGCCTTAATTGATGCGGTGGTTGCAGGCGCGGTTTGATCAGAACATTGACCGTGAACGTGCCGTTGTTGGCGCGCAGGGCTTCGTCAGTGGGCAGACCGGCTAGCTCGAGGATGTCGTAAACGTTGCGCGGTGGTTGGGGTTGTTCTGCAGTGGGTGCTTGCGGCGCACTCGGTGCTTGCGGCTCGACCCGGTTGAGTGGTGGCAACTCGACCGGTTGCGCCTGCACGCCGTCCGGCGGCTGATTGCTGTACGCGGTGTTGCCGTTGGCGTCGGTGTACTTGTAGATCTGCGCGGCGGCGGGCAGGGCGATCAGCAGCAGAATGGAGAGAAACGTGCGACCCATGAAATCGACCGGGGTTGGAAGCGATGGGTAGCAGCATAGGACAGGTGGGGCGGTTGGCCCAACTGGCGAAGCATCCAGAGATTATTCAAACACCACAAATCCCCGGTGGGAGCGAGCCTGCTCGCGAAGGCGTCGTATCAGCCAACATCACCTTCAATGACCTACCGCCTTCGCGAACAGGCTCGCTCCCACATGAGAAATGCATTGCGTCGGGCAATAAAAAAGGCCTTCCGAAGAAGGCCTCTTTCTGGCGCGCCACTTGCGCAGCGCTATCGGATCAGCAGCTGTAGTACAGCTCATATTCCAGTGGGTGTACGAAGGTGCGAACCTTGATTTCTTCTTCCGATTTCAGCGCGATGTAAGCGTCGATGAAGTCGTCGGAGAACACGCCGCCCTTGGTCAGGAAGGCGCGGCCCTTATCCAGCTCTTCCAGGGCTTCTTTCAGGCTGCCGCAAACCTGTGGGATCTCTTTCGCCTCTTCAGGCGGCAGGTCGTACAGGTTCTTGTCAGCGGCGTCGCCTGGGTGGATCTTGTTCTGGATACCGTCCAGACCGGCCATCAGCAGCGCTGCGAAAGCCAGGTACGGGTTGGCAGCCGGATCCGGGAAGCGTGCTTCGATACGGCGGGCTTTCGGGCTCGACACGTATGGAATACGGATCGAAGCGGAACGGTTGCGCGCCGAGTAGGCCAGCATTACCGGAGCTTCGAAGCCTGGCACCAGACGCTTGTAGGAGTTGGTCGCCGGGTTGGTGAAGCCGTTCAGGGCCTTACCGTGTTTGATGATGCCGCCGATGAAATACAGAGCGGTATCGGACAGGCCGGCATAGCCTTCACCTGCGAAGGTGTTCTTGCCGTCTTTCCAGATCGACATGTGCACGTGCATGCCCGAACCGTTGTCGCCGTACAGTGGCTTCGGCATGAAGGTCGCGGTGCGGCCGTAAGCGTCGGCAACGTTGTGCACAACGTACTTCAGGGTCTGAACTTCGTCAGCTTTCTTCACCAGGGTGTTGAACTTGACGCCGATTTCGTTCTGGCCGGCAGTTGCCACTTCGTGGTGGTGAACTTCAACCGACTGACCCATTTCTTCCAGTGCGTTGCACATGGCGGTACGGATTTCGTGGTCGTGGTCGAACGGTGGAACCGGGAAGTAGCCGCCTTTCACGCCTGGACGGTGACCCTTGTTGCCGCCTTCGATGTCCTGGTCGGACATCCACGAACCTTGCTCGGAGTAGATCTTGAACATCGAGCCGGAGATGTCCGACTTGAATTTCACCGAGTCAAAGATGAAGAACTCAGGCTCTGGGCCTGCGAATACGGTGTCACCGATACCGGTAGCTTTCAGGTGCTCTTCGGCGCGCTTGGCGATCGCACGTGGGTCGCGATCGTAGCCTTGCATGCTCGAAGGCTCGATGATGTCGCAGACCAGAATCAGAGTTGGGTCTTCGGTGAACGGATCGAGTACGGCAGTTTCGTCGACCGGCATCAGGATCATGTCGGAGGCTTCGATGCCTTTCCAGCCGGAGATGGAGGAACCGTCGAACATCTTGCCGACTTCGAAGAAGTCGTCATCCAGCGCATCGCGAGCCGGCATGGTCACGTGGTGCTGAGTGCCTTTGGTGTCCGTGAAGCGCAGATCAATCCACTTGACGTCATGATCTTTGATGAGTTGAACCGACTTCGACATAGTGTCCTCCGGGTGAATTAGGGCGGGTAGTGGATGCCCTTAATAATGGTGATGCCGGCGCGAATACTCTGCCAAGGCAACCTGCCTCACAAGGGAGCAAATTGCATGCCAGTGCCCCAGCATGGGTTTTTTGCCCCAAATTCACGCTTATTAAGGCGCGCGAGCCTATGAATCGACAAATCCCGCCCCTTAATGTTGCGTTTAAATTCAGAAATGACCTGTTTTGGTGCAAGCAAAACCTTCTGCACATTAACTGGTTAAACCTTGAGCAATTTCCGCTATAATCCGCGCCCCCCTTTTTCGGCTGGCCGTTCGCGCGCTGTTTTCATGAAACTAATCGTAAAAGTCTTCCCCGAGATCACCATCAAAAGCCGACCTGTCCGGACGAAATTCATCCGCCAGTTGGCCAAGAACATCCGCACCGTGCTCCGTGACCTGGACCCGGCCGTGGTGGTGAACGGCGTGTGGGACAATCTCGAGCTGGAAACCCGCGTTACCGACCCCAAAGCCTTGAAAGAGATGGGTGAGCGCCTGACCTGCATGCCGGGCATCGCGCATTTTCTGCAGATCGACGAGTACCCGCTGGGCGACTTCGACGACATCACCGAAAAGTGCAAACAGCACTACGGCGACGCGCTGGCCGGGAAGATTTTCTCGGTGCGCTGCAAGCGCGCGGGCAAGCATGCGTTCAGCTCGATGGACGTGGAAAAATACGTCGGCAGCAAGCTGCGTCGCGAGTGTGGTGCAGCCGGAATCGACCTTAAAGCGCCGGAAATCGAAGTCCGTATCGAAGTTCGCGACAAACGGTTGTTCGTGATTCACAGCCAGCACAACGGCATCGGCGGCTACCCGCTGGGTGCGCTGGAGCAGACGCTGGTATTGATGTCAGGCGGCTTCGATTCGACCGTGGCGGCTTACCAGATCATGCGTCGCGGCCTGATGGCGCACTTCTGCTTCTTCAATCTCGGCGGGCGTGCCCACGAATTGGGCGTGATGGAAGTCGCGCACTTCATCTGGAAGAAATACGGCAGCTCGCAACGCGTGCTATTTGTCAGTGTGCCGTTTGAGGAAGTGCTGGGCGAAATTCTCGGCAAAGTCGATAACAGTCATATGGGCGTGGTTTTGAAGCGTATGATGTTGCGCGCCTCGTCCGAGATCGCCGAACGCCTGCACATCGATGCACTGGTGACCGGTGAAGCGATCTCCCAGGTATCGAGCCAGACGCTGCCGAACCTGTCAGTGATCGACTGCGTGACCGACAAGCTGGTGCTGCGTCCGCTGATCGTCGCGCACAAGCAGGACATCATCGACACTGCCAACGAGATCGGCACCGCCGATTTCGCCCGGCACATGCCGGAATATTGCGGCGTGATTTCGGTCAATCCCAAGACCGCCGCCAAGCGTGGCCGGGTTGAGCACGAAGAGA
The DNA here is from genome assembly GCF_058245595.1 of Pseudomonas sp. UF-293. Taxonomy (NCBI): domain Bacteria; kingdom Pseudomonadati; phylum Pseudomonadota; class Gammaproteobacteria; order Pseudomonadales; family Pseudomonadaceae; genus Pseudomonas; species Pseudomonas sp. UF-293. The sequence goes on from NZ_JBSICA010000006.1 coordinate 205,306, forward strand.
AAGAATTCGACATGGCGGTGCTCGAGCGTGCGCTCGCCAACGCCAAACTGGTACCGATCGATCGGGTAATCGACGAATTGGGCCAGGATTTGCAGATTGAAGAAGTCAGCGAAGCGCTGGCCGGTCAGATCGTCATCGACATCCGCCACCCGGATGCCGCCGAGGATGACCCGCTGGAGCTCGCTGGCATAGAGGTACAGACGATGCCGTTCTATGCAGTGAACGCACGTTTCAAGGAACTGGACCCTACTCGCCAGTACCTGCTGTATTGCGACAAAGGCGTGATGAGTCGCCTGCATGCCCACCATTTGCTCAGTGAGGGGCATGCCAATGTGCGCGTTTATCGACCGAGCTAAGTGCCCGGGGCTGTTTGCCTGTGGCCTGCGTCACCGGCCCCCCGACACCGCCGTCAAGCTGTAACGGCCATGCCGGACACTACTGCTAATCGCTGCCATGACTTGTCAGCAAACCGAATCCTCTGATCGAGATACACAAGTGATCGAAAATCTACGCAACATCGCCATCATTGCCCACGTTGACCACGGTAAAACCACCCTGGTAGACAAACTCCTGCGTCAATCCGGCACCCTGGAGCGCAACGAGCTCAACGACGAGCGCGTGATGGACTCCAACGACCAGGAAAAAGAGCGCGGTATTACCATTCTGGCGAAGAACACCGCCATCAACTGGAACGGCTACCACATCAACATCGTGGACACCCCGGGCCACGCCGACTTCGGCGGCGAAGTTGAACGCGTAATGTCGATGGTCGACTCCGTTCTGCTGCTGGTTGACGCTCAAGACGGCCCTATGCCGCAAACCCGTTTCGTGACCAAGAAGGCTTTCGAAGCCGGCCTGCGTCCAATCGTGGTCATCAACAAGGTTGACCGTCCAGGCGCGCGTCCGGACTGGGTTCTGGACCAGATCTTCGACCTGTTCGACAACCTCGGTGCGACCGAAGAACAACTGGACTTCCAGGTTGTTTACGCTTCGGCCCTGAACGGTATTGCCGGTCTGGACCACACCGCCATGGCGGAAGACATGACTCCGCTGTACCAGGCAGTAGTCGACCACGTTCCGCCTCCGGCCGTTGACCGTGACGGTCCGTTCCAGATGCAGATCTCCGCTCTGGACTACAACAGCTTCCTGGGTGTTATCGGTGTTGGCCGTATCGCTCGTGGTCGCGTCAAGCCGAACACCCCGGTTGTCGCTATCAGCGCCGACGGCAAGCGCCGCAACGGTCGTATCCTGAAGCTGATGGGTCACCACGGTCTGCACCGCATTGACGTTGACGAAGCAGCAGCCGGCGACATCGTCTGCATCAGCGGCTTCGACGAGCTGTTCATCTCCGACACCCTGTGCGATATCAACACCGTCGAGGCGATGAAGCCGCTGACCGTTGACGAGCCAACCGTTTCCATGACCTTCCAGGTAAACGACTCGCCATTCTGCGGTAAAGAAGGCAAGTTCGTGACCTCCCGTAACATCAAGGATCGTCTGGACAAAGAGCTGCTGTACAACGTTGCACTGCGCGTTGAAGAAGGCGACTCGGCTGACAAGTTCAAGGTGTCCGGCCGTGGTGAGCTGCACCTCTCGGTACTGATCGAAACCATGCGTCGCGAAGGCTTCGAGCTGGCCCTGGGCCGTCCTGAAGTGATCATCCGTGAAGTTGACGGCGTGAAGCAGGAACCGTTCGAAAACGTAACCATCGACATCCCTGAAGAATCGCAGGGCAAGGTCATGGAAGAGATGGGTCTGCGTAAGGGCGACCTGAGCAACATGGTGCCGGATGGCAAGGGCCGTGTTCGTCTGGAATACAACATCCCTGCTCGCGGTCTGATCGGTTTCCGTAACCAGTTCCTGACCCTGACCAACGGTGCTGGCATCCTGACCTCGATCTTCGACCGTTACGCTCCAGTGAAGTCGGGCCACATGTCCGGCCGTCAGAACGGCGTTCTGGTTTCGGTTGAAACCGGCAAGGCTCTGACCTACTCGCTGGAAACCCTGCAGGCTCGTGGCAAGCTGTTCGTAGAACACGGCCAGGAGATCTACAACGGTCAGATCGTTGGTCAGAACAGCCGCGACAACGACCTGGGTGTCAACCCAACCAAAGGCAAGAAGCTCGACAACATGCGTGCTTCGGGTAAAGACGAAACCATCGCTCTGGTCCCACCTGTTCGCTTCACCCTGGAACAGGCTCTGGAATACATCCAGGAAGACGAGCTGTGCGAAGTTACGCCTAAGTCGATCCGTCTTCGCAAGAAGATCCTCGACGAAAGCGAGCGTACCCGCGCTGCCAAGAAAGCCAAGGCGTAATTCAGCCCTGGAATAGAAAACGCCCCCGGTCGCGAGACCGGGGGCGTTTTTGTTTGTCTGGCGTTTATGCAGTGTATGCGTTGGCCCTTTCGCGAGCAGGCTCGCTCCCACAGGGGATTTCGGGTGCACACAAAATCCGTGTTCACTGATCTCTATTGTGGGAGCGAGCCTGCTCGCGAAAGCGGCCGATCAGCCGCCGAAAACTTCACCAGCGATCAAAATTTGTCGATGGCCCGGAAATGCTGCACCCGCTCGACTTCTTTCGGCTTGTACGCGCAATACCCCGGGCGTGGCCCGATCTTGGGGTGGTTGCGGCAGGTGTCCGGGCGCTTGTCATAAATGGTGCACAGGCGCGTTTTACGATCCAGGTAATAGCAGTCGTTGTTGCTCATGCGCTGCAGGGTAAAGATCCCAGACTTCTGATTGAAGCGTTCGACCAGACCTTCCTTTTGCAGGCGCTTGGCGATGTTCTTCGGCGGATCGCCCAGTTCGAACTCGTCGACCACACCGATGCGCACCAGATCCTTGATCTTCACTTCGACCGGCAGCGTGCAGCAGCTGGACATGCAAGAGCCGCACATCGGCGCCGAGTATTTGGCCCACGTATCGAGACGATCAATCTCGGCGGCGGCGATCAGGTTGGGCTTCATCATCGGGAGTTACCAGGCGTGTATGCATCAGGGCGCGCGATCATACCGGGAGCGGTGGATTTTTGAACAACCTTTCGCCGGATATTTTCACAGCCGCCGCATTTTGCCCGACAGGACGGCACGGCCCCTGCATTCATTGGCTCATCCGCCAAGGTTATGTCGGACTGGCGCACAGTCCGCGCAAATACTGCCGAACCAGAGCCGTTACCGCCGGTCAGACCGTCTAGGCTCAGAAAATTCCCGCTCGCTCGAGGTCCTGTTGATGACTCAAGAACCACTAGTTCGCGAAGCAGAGGTGGCCGCGTTCCGCGACGCCGTCCTGACCAAACTCACCTACGCCGTGGGCAAAGACCCCGATCACGCCTTCGACCATGACTGGTTTGAAGCCATTGCCCTGGCTGCGCGTGATCACATGGTCGAACACTGGATGGACCACACCCGACAGATCTATCGCAAAGGCCAGAAGCGGGTTTATTACCTCTCGCTGGAGTTTCTCATCGGCCGTTTGCTCTACGACAGCCTGAGCAACCTGGGCCTGCTCGACGTCGCCCGTGAAGCGCTGACCGAACTGGGCGTCGATCTGGAGCGTATCCGCCTGCTGGAGCCCGACGCGGCCTTGGGCAACGGCGGCCTCGGTCGTCTCGCGGCGTGCTTCATGGAAAGCATGTCGACCCTCGGCATCGCCGGCCATGGCTATGGCATTCGTTATGAGCACGGCTTGTTCCGTCAGGCGATCGTCGATGGCTGGCAACAGGAACAGACCGAACACTGGCTGGATTTCGGCAACCCGTGGGAATTCGAACGGCCGGAGGTGGTGTACCCGATCGGCTTCGGCGGCAGCGTCGAAACCGTCACCGATGCCTCGGGCAAGACTCGTCAGGTCTGGTCGCCGGCCGAAACCGTGCGCGCGATTGCCTACGACACGCCGGTAGTCGGCTGGCGCGGGGCGAGCGTCAATACCTTGCGTCTGTGGCGTGCCCGCGCCATGGAAGACCTGCACCTGGAGCGCTTCAACGCCGGTGACCACCTGGGCGCCGTGGCGGAAGTGGCCCGCGCCGAAAGTATCTCCCGCGTCCTCTACCCGGCAGACAGCACCGAAGCCGGGCAAGAGCTGCGTCTGCGCCAGGAATACTTCTTCGTCGCCGCTTCGCTGCAGGATCTGCTGCGCCGTCACCGCAACATGCACACCTCGGTGCTGACCCTGGGTGACCACGCGGCGATCCAGCTCAATGACACTCACCCGTCAATCGCGGTGGCCGAACTGATGCGCCAACTCGTCGATGTCTACGACGTCGCATGGGACGCGGCGTGGCAAGTCACCGTCGACACGCTGTCGTACACCAACCACACGCTGCTGCCGGAAGCGCTGGAAACCTGGCCGGTCGGGCTGATGGAGCGCATGCTGCCACGGCACATGCAGATCATCTATCTGATCAACGCGCAGCACATCGATTCGCTGCGAGCCAAGGGCATTCACGACTTCGACGTATTGCGCGCGGTGTCGCTGATCGAAGAAGACAACGGTCGCCGGGTGCGCATGGGCAACCTTGCGTTTCTCGGTTCGCACAGCGTCAACGGTGTGTCGGGTCTGCATACACAGTTGATGCGCAAGACCGTATTTGCCGAACTGCACAAGCTCTACCCGGAGCGGATCAACAACAAAACCAACGGCATCACTTTCCGCCGCTGGCTGTATCAGGCCAACCCTGAACTGACCTCGATGCTGATCGACGCTCTCGGCCCGGACGTGCTCGATCATCCCGAAGAGCGTCTGCTCGAACTCGAACCGTTCGCCGAGAAAACCGCGTTCCGCAAAGCCTTCGCCGAGCAGCGTCTGCACAGCAAGAAGGCGCTGGCCTATCTGATTCACGAGCGCCTCGGGATCGCGGTCAACCCGGCGGCGATGTTCGACGTGCAGGTCAAACGTATCCACGAATACAAGCGTCAGTTGCTCAACCTGATGCACACCGTGGCGTTGTACCAAGCGATTCGTGCCGAGCCGGAAGTCGACTGGGTGCCACGGGTGAAGATCTTCGCCGGTAAAGCGGCGGCGAGTTATCACCAGGCCAAGCTGATCATCAAGCTGACCAACGACATCGCTCGGGTGGTGAACAACGACCCAACCGTGCGCGGCCTGCTGAAAGTGGTGTTCCTGCCCAATTACAACGTCAGCCTGGCTGAAAGCATCATCCCGGCGGCGGACTTGTCCGAGCAGATTTCCACCGCCGGTTTCGAGGCGTCAGGCACCAGTAACATGAAGTTCGGCCTCAACGGCGCGCTGACCATCGGTACCCTTGACGGTGCCAACGTAGAAATGTGCGAGCGCATCGGTGCCGAGCACATGTTCATTTTCGGCCTCAGCGCGCAACAGGTTGAAGCGCGCAAACAGAACCATGAATTCAGCGCCGTACCCGACATCGCCGCCTCGCATCGTTTGAACGATGTGCTGCAAGCGATTCGCAGCGGTGTGTTCTCGCCGGACGACACCTCGCGTTACACCGGCCTGATCGACTCGTTGATCGACTATGACCGCTTCCTGGTCTGCGCCGACTTCGACTCCTACTGGGAAGCGCAGAAGCGTGTCGATGCGCATTGGCATGACTCGCAGAACTGGTGGCGTTCGGCGGTGCTCAACACCTCGCGAATGGGCTGGTTCTCCTCGGACCGGACGATTCGCGAGTACGCCACGGATATCTGGAAAGCGCTGGAGTAACTTTCCACTCGGCTCGATATAATCGCGCGCCGGAAAAGATCGCAGCCTTCGGCAGCTCCTACACAGGTGTTCGCATAAACCTTTGTAGGAGCTGCCGCAGGCTGCGATCTTTTTGCGACAGGCTGCGCTAATCTTCCCGGATTGGCCTTTGCGCTCAGGGATATCGACCATGCAATGGATGTTCATGTTGATCGGGCTGGTGCTCGGTGGACTGCTCGACGAGTCGTTCAGTGGCGCGCTGTTGGGTGCGCTGCTGGGGCTGGTCATCGGCCAGATGCTGCGCATCGCGCGTCTTGGCTCGCAGGCGGCGGAGCAACAGCGCCAACTGGAGCAGGTGCGTGAAGCCTTGCAAGGAGTGGCTCAGCGCTTGTTCGTGCTGGAGGGGTCGCCCTCGCATGCGCCACCACCGCCACCTGAAGTCGAGCCGGTCGCCGCACCCGTCGACGTGGCTGAGCAGGCTGCCCCGACCCCTGAGCTGATCTGGGAACTGCCGCCCGACCTCGAACCCATCTCCGCCGTCGCCCGCGAAACCAGTCAACCCCTGCCGGCCAATGTCTGGCGCGCCGAACCGGCTCTTGTTGCACCCGCACAAAAACCTGCCGAACCCCGAGGCCCGAACCTGATCGAACGCGGCATCAGCGCTGCGCGCAATTGGCTGTTTGGCGGCAACACTGTTCTGCGCGTCGGTGTAGTACTGCTGTTCTTCGGCCTGGCATTTTTGCTGCGTTACGCCACCGAAGGCATGGTGGTGCCGATCGAGTTGCGTTACGCCGGCGTTGCGGCAGCAGCGTTGGCCTTGCTGGCGCTGGGCTGGTGGCTGCGCCGACGCAACAGCAACTATGCATTGATGCTGCAAGGCACCGGGATCGCAGTGCTGTACCTGACGGTGTTCGCGGCGATGCGTCTGCATCCGTTGCTTGATCCATCCGCCGCACTCGGCCTGCTGGTGGCCGTCACGGTGTTCTCGGCAATTCTGGCGATCACCCAGGACGCGCTGGGGTTGGCGGCAGCGGCGGCACTCGGCGGTTTCGCCGCGCCGATTCTCACCTCTACCGGCGAGGGAAATCATGTAGCGCTGTTCAGCTATTTCGCTCTGCTCAACGCGGGCATTCTTGCTATCGCCTGGTTCAAGGCCTGGCGCCTGCTCAACCTCATCGGCTTCGTCGGCACCTTCGGTATCGGGTTCGCCTGGGGCCTGCGTTCGTACACGCCGGAACTGCTGTGGAGCACCGAGCCGTTCCTGATTTTGTTTTTCCTCATGTACCTCGCCATCGGCCTGCTCTTCGCCCGACGCAAATTGCGCGACCTGCAGGATGCTCCGGCGGACGCTGACCGTGAGGCGCTGCTGCAATGGTCGGCCCGCAAGGGCGATTACGTCGACGGCACCATGCTGTTCGGCCCGCCGATCATTGGCTTCGGTTTGCAGTTTGCTTTGGTCCAGCATCTCGAATTTGCGGCGGCGTTCAGTGCCTTGGCGCTGGGCATGATCTATATGGCGCTGGCTAGAGTTTTGATGGGCGGGCGCGCGATGCTGCTGGGGGAAACCTGCCTGGCGCTGGGGGTGATTTTTGCCAGCCTGGCGATTCCGCTGGGGCTCGATGCGCGCTGGACTTCTGCGGCGTGGGCCGTTGAAGGCGCAGGGATTTTCTGGCTTGGTTTACGTCAGCATCGGCCGTTCGCCCGGGCTTTTGCCTTGTTGTTGCAACTGGGTTCGGCGCTGGCGTTTCTCAGCCAATTGCAGCCCGGCGAGAGCAGCCTGCTCGACGGCGCACCGCTGGGCGCGCTGATGCTCGGCGCCGCGCTGCTGTTCAGTTTCCTTCAACTGCGCAAGGCTACGCCTGAGCAGACATCGCCGTGGGAACGCCAGGGGCTTCCAGTGCTGGCATGTCTGGGCCTGACTTTCCTGTATCTGCTGGCACCGTTGTTCCTGTTCATCCAGGGCACGGCGATCAGTTGGGCCTTGGCCGGGTTGGCGACCTTGTTGGTTGGCTTGCGAATTCAATCGCGCACATTCCTGTTTACCGCGTTCGCCGTGCAGTTGCTGGGCGGCGCGTTGTTCCTGTTGCGCCTGCAAAGTGCCGACGAAGACGCGGCGGCGGTGTTCAGCGCCGGTTGGAGCGGTTTGCTCAGTGCGTCGCTGATCGGGCTGGCCTTGATCGGCGGCATGCTGCTCGCGGCTCGCGATGAGATGGTGCGCGCGGATGTGCGTTTGCTGCGTGGCTTATCGGTGATCTTGCTGGCCGGGCTGGTGCTGATCAATCTGGCGGTGCTGTTCGTGCTGCCGTGGCAAACCGCGAGTGCAGTGTGGGCGGCCAGCGGTTTGCTGATCATTTGGCTGAGCCTGTACCTGCAACAGCGTCTGAGTTTCGTTTTCGGTCTGCTGTTGCAGGTGATCGGCGGCGCAGCGTTTCTGCTCGCCGGCCCCGAATGGCTCGGGCCGCTGTCCAGTGAAGGGCTGACACCGTTTGCCCACGGTGGCTTCTGGACGCCGCTGGTGCTGGGGCTGGCCGCGCTGATCGGTGCGTGGCGCTTGCAACTGGGCAACCATGCCAGTGCTTTTGATGCCTTGAGTTTGCAGCGCTTGTCGCAAGTGCTGCTGGTCTGGGGCGCTGGTTGGTGGACGCTGGCGTGGGTCAGCGAAATCCTGCGTTTCGCCTCGCCGGACCTGCAAGGCACGTTGTTGCTGCTGGTCGCTGCGATCAGTGGGGCGCTGTGGACGGTGTTGTCGTTGCGCCTGAGATGGCCGGCGCTGGGTTTGCTCTGCACTTTGCTGATTCCGGCGGCGGCGCTGGTCTTGCTCGGAGCGTGGCATGCACGCTATCACCCGGCTGCCGACTTCGGCTGGCTGGCGTGGCCGGCGCTGTTCGCGGTGCACTTCTTCAGCCTGCGCCGCTTGGCGTCGATGTTGCCGGCGCGCGCATTGAGCGTGGCCCATGTGCTCGGTTGCTCGCTGCTGATTGGCGTGCTGGCGCTGGAGTTGCGTTACGGCCTGCTGCTGTTGTCCGAGCAGTACAATGCCTGGCGCTGGCTGGGCTGGGCGATTCTGCCGAGCCTCTATCTGTTGCTGATGGCTGCTCCACGTACGTGGCCGTGGCCGGTGGCCGCGTTTGCCCGCGAGTACCGCTTGTATGCGGCGGCACCGCTGGCGGTGCTGATGCTGGCGTGGTTCTGGCTGGCCAATGGCGTAAGCGATGGCAATGCCGAACCGTTGCCTTACGTGCCGCTGCTTAATCCTTTGGAGTTGGGTCTGCTGTTTGCGCTGTTCGGCGTTTATGTCTGGTCGCGCAGCGCGGTTGCTCAGTTGTCGATCCGCCAGGACTACGCCGACCACGCCACGCAACTGATTGCCGGTGTGTCGCTGTTTGCCTTCTGCACCGCACTGGTCACCCGCGCGGCGCATCACTGGGCCGGCATTCCGTTCGAGCTCGATCAACTGCTCGCGTCGATGCTGGTGCAGGCCGGCCTGTCCATCGTCTGGACGTTGATGGCGCTGGGGCTGATGATCGGCGGCCATCTGCGCCATCGCCGCGAAGTGTGGCTGATCGGCGCGGCGCTGATTGCGCTGGTGGTGGCCAAACTGATTTTTGTCGAACTGAGCAACCGTGGCGGTCTCGCCCGGATCGTCTCGTTTATCGGCGTCGGTGTGTTGCTGCTGGTGGTCGGCTACTTTGCGCCGCTGCCACCGAAACGCGTTGAGGCTGAACCGGCGGCGGACAAACCCGCGCCGGAAACCGAAGGAGTTGCATCTTGAGTCGCATGCTGAATCTGGGGTGGTTGGCGCTGGGCGTGGTGATGGTCGCTGGCGCTCAGGAAAAACCGGCGGACTTCGCCACGCAAGTGCCGTTGACGGTGAGCGGCAACGGCCCGTGGTATCGCCTCGACCTGCCGCTGAGCGCGCAATTGCAGGCGCGCCAGACCGATCTCAGCGATTTGCGTGTGTTCAACGCCGCCGGCGAAGCGCAGGCCTACGCCTTGGCTCGCGAATCGGCACAGACCCGCGACGACGGCAAGCTGCACGAAGTGAAGTGGTTCCCGCTGTACAACGCCGCCGACGCCAGCGAGCGCGCGCCGAATGTACGCGTGCAGTCGACCTCCAATGGCACCCTGGTCGAAGTGCAGCCGTCCTCGCAACTGGAAGCGGGCGAAGAAGTGCTGCGCGGCTGGCTGCTCGATGCCAGTGCGATCAAGGCGCCGTTGCAACAGTTGATCCTCGACTGGACCAGCGAGCGCGACGGATTCCAGCGTTTCAGCATCGAGGCCAGCGACGATCTGCAGCACTGGCAGTCATGGGGCGAGGGCCAGGTGGCACGCTTGACCTTTTCCGATGAGCGCATCGAACAGCACGAAGTGAGCCTGCCGGGGCAGACCGCGCGTTATGTGCGCCTGTTGTGGGAGTCGCCGGGGTCGGCGCCCGTCCTGACGTCGGCGCAATTGAAAAGCAGCGACCCGCGCAACCTGCCGCTGCCTTTGGTCTGGTCGCCAAGCGTGGCCGGCAGCAGCACCAAGTCCGGGGAATACACCTGGCAGTTGCCCATGGGTCTGAATGTCGAGCGGGTGCAGGTTGAGCTGAAACAGCCGAACAGTCTGGCGCCGGTCACGTTGGCTGGGCGACGTGAAAGCAACTTGCCGTGGCAGCCACTGAGCAGCGGTTTGCTCTATCGCCTGACCCAGAACAATCAGGATGTGGTGCAGAACGAAATCCCGCTGTCCGGGCAGACCGTGCAGCAACTCAAGCTGACCGTGGATGAGCGCGGCGGCGGGTTGGGTGAGCAGGCGCCGGACCTGAAATATGCGGTGCGCGCCACGCAGGTGATCTTCCTCGCCCGGGGCGACGGGCCGTACAGCCTGGCCTTGGGCAATGCCACGGTGAAAACGGCGAACCTGCCGCTGGCAACGTTGATTCCGGATTTCAAGCCAGAGAAGCTGGCGAGCCTCGGCAAGGCGACGGTGCAGGGCGAAGCGCTGGCCACGCAGACCTCGACGGCGACGACGGCGGCGGTGGCCGGGACGAACTGGAAGAAGTTCGGCTTGTGGGCGGTGTTGCTGCTCAGTGTGGTGTTTCTCGCAGCCATGGCGTTCAGCCTGTTGCGCAAGCCGCCTGCCAATACCTGAGCATGGCCGGCGCTGCGCGCCATTCGCGAGCAGGCTCGCTCCCACAGTTGAAATGCATTCCATTGTGGGAGCGAGCCTGCTCGCGAAAGCGCCCGGGCAGACACTGAAAATCCTCAACCGGTCATGCTGAACCGAACTACGCTCAATCCGACACCTGAACTCTCCACCGACAATCACGTCTCATACAGGCAAATACACCCAGGCGCACGTTAGCCGGCGTCTTCGCTCGCTAGGTTTTCAGACTCCCTGTAAACTGCGCGGGTTTTCCGCCCCCCATTCCACCGGAGCCGTCCATGTCCCGCGTTACCTTGAGTCGCTATTTGATTGAGCAGACCCGCAGCAACAACACTCCTGCCGATCTGCGCTTTTTGATCGAAGTGGTGGCGCGTGCCTGCAAGGAGATCAGCCACGCCGTATCCAAAGGCGCCCTGGGTGGTGTTCTGGGCAGCATGGGCACCGAGAACGTGCAAGGCGAAGTGCAGAAGAAGCTCGACGTGCTGTCGAACGAAATCCTCCTCGAAGCCAACGAATGGGGCGGTCACCTGGCCGGCATGGCGTCCGAAGAAATGGACAACGCCTACCAGATCCCCGGTAAATACCCGAAAGGCGCATACCTGCTGGTATTCGACCCACTGGACGGCTCGTCGAACATCGACATCAACGCCCCGGTCGGCACGATCTTCTCGGTACTGCGTTGCCCGAACGAATACCTGAGCCAGAACGAGCCGCTGAACGAAAAAGCGTTCCTGCAGCCAGGCACCCAACAGGTTGCCGCCGGTTACGCGATCTACGGCCCGCAAACCATGCTGGTACTGACCTTGGGCGATGGCGTCAAAGGTTTTACCCTGGACCGCGAAATGGGCAGCTTCGTCCTGACTCACGAAGACATCACCATTCCGGAGACCACTCAGGAATTCGCCATCAACATGTCCAACCAGCGCCACTGGGAAGCCCCGGTACAGCGCTATGTCGGCGAGCTGCTGGCCGGTGAAGAAGGCCCGTTGAAGAAAAACTACAACATGCGTTGGGTCGCGGCGATGGTTGCCGACGTACACCGCATTCTGACCCGTGGCGGTCTGTTCATGTATCCGCGCGACAGCCGTGAGCCGTCGAAACCGGGCAAGCTGCGCCTGATGTACGAAGCCAACCCGATGTCGTTCCTCGTCGAACAGGCCGGCGGCGCGTCCACCGATGGTCACCAGCGCATTCTCGACATTCAGCCCGAAGGCCTGCACCAGCGCGTTGCCGTGTTCCTTGGTTCGAAAGAAGAAGTCGCTCGCGCCACGGCCTACCACAAGGAATAAACCATGCACGCGCCCTGGCAGCCGTTGCTCGACTGGTGGTTCGGACACGCCGAATCAGCCAACGCAGTAGCGGCCGAAAAGGGCAAGTTGTGGTTCGGTAAGCGAAACAGCCAAGACCTCGAAGCGCAGACGCGTTTCGGGGTCTTTGTCGATCAGGCGCTGGCCGGTGAATTGACCGAGTGGACGCAATGTCCCGAAGGTTGGCTGGCGGTGGTGCTGTTGCTCGATCAACTGCCGCGCATGATCTATCGCGACACTCCCAAAGCCTTTTCCGGTGATCTGCGTGCGCAGAAGCTTGTCGCGCAAGGCATTGCAGCGGATTTCGATCGGCAGTTGAAACCGATTCAGCGGGTATTCATTTATCTGGTATTCGAACACTGCGAAAACCTCGCAGTGCAGAACGAAGCCGTTTCCAGATTTATTGGGTTGGTGGCTGAACAGCCAGAGTCGGAGCGGGCGGTGTTTGCCGACAATCTGGATTATGCCGAGCGGCATCAGAACGTGATTGCGCGGTTTGGAAGGTTTCCGCATCGCAATGCGGTGTTGGGGCGGGAGTCTACGTCTGAGGAATTGGAGTTCCTGTCCAGGCCCGGCTCAAGATTCTGAATCTTCAGTGCGGCTCATGCCGCTTTCGCGAGCAGGCTCGCTCCCACAATTGAAATGCATTCCACTGTGGGAGCGAGCCTGCTCGCGAAGAGGCCTGAGGCCGCAGCTTAAATCCTGAAGCTGCCGACGAGATGCTTCAACCGTGCCGCCTGCTGCTCAAGGTCCGAACACGCGCGCAACGTCGCCTGCAAGTTTTCCACACCCTCCTGATTCAGCGTGTTGATCTCGTTGATATCAACGTTGATTGACTCGACCACGGCGGTCTGCTCTTCGGTCGCGGTGGCTACCGACTGGTTCATGCCGTCGATTTCGCCGATGCGCTGGGTCACGCTGCCCAGACGCTCGCCGGCCTGGTTGGCGATGCCGACGCTGCTTTCGCTCTCGCGCTGGCTCTCGGTCATGATGGTCACCGCCTGGCGTGCGCCGACCTGCAACTCTTCGATCATCTTCTGCACTTGCTGCGCCGAATCCTGGGTGCGGTGCGCGAGGTTGCGCACCTCGTCGGCGACCACGGCGAAACCGCGTCCGGCTTCACCGGCGCGTGCAGCCTCGATGGCGGCGTTGAGCGCGAGCAGGTTGGTCTGCTGGGAAATGCTGGTGATCACCTCGAGAATCTGGCCGATGTTCACCGTGTTGCTGTTCAGCGTTTCGATGTTGCCGCAGGAGTCGCTGATTTTTGCCGACAGTTGCTGCATGGCCTGAATGGTTTTATCCACGACCTGCTGGCCATCGACCGCCAGGTTGCGCGCGTCACTGGAATGTTGCGAGGCGAGGGCGGCGTTCTGGGCGATTTCCTGGGCGGCGGCACCAAGCTGATTGATCGCAGCGGCGACGCTGTTGGTGCGGCTGGCTTGCTGGTCGGAGTTGTACATCGACGAGTTCGAGGCAGCGACCACACGCAGGGCGACTTCGTTGACCTGGCCGGTGGCCGAGGATACTTCGCGGATCGACGTATGAATGCGCTCGACGAAGCGGTTGAACGAAGTGCCCAGCGCGCCGAATTCATCGTTGCCGTGAATCACCAGGCGCTTGGTCAGGTCGCCTTCGCCTTCAGCGATGTCATGCATCGCGCGGCCCATGGTCAGCAGCGGTTGCATCAGCACGCGAATCAGCATGCCGAGCAGGCCGATGATGATTAGTACGGCGATGACCATGGCGATCAGTGCCGAGGTGCGGAATTCGCTGAGCATCGAGAACGCGGTGTCTTTGTCGAGGACCAGCGCCACGTACCAGTCAGCCGAAGGCACGCCGTTGACGCGAGTAAAGGAAATCAACTGGGTCTTGCCGCCGAACTCGACTTCTTTCAGGCCCGGACTGACTTGAGGCGCGCCGTTCGGATAGGCCTCGGCCAGCGTTTTGAGCACCAGTTTGCTGTCCGGGTGGATGAGGATCTTGCCTTCGGCGCTGACGATGAACGCATGACCGTGGCCGCCGAAGTTCAGCGAGTTGATGATCGCGCTGACGCTGGTCAGATCAATGTCGGCACCGGCGACGCCGAGCATCTGGCCCTGACGTTGTACCGGGGTGGCGACGGTGATCACCAGTTTGCCCGACGAGGCGGCGATGTACGGTTCGGTGACGATGGTCTGTTGTGCGCTGTTGGCCGCTTTGTACCAGCCGCGCGCGCGTGGATCGTAGTCCGGCGCACGGTTGCCGGCAGGCACCGAGAACATCACGCCGTCAGCGCCACCGAAATAGCTGAGCTGGAAATTGCCGGTGTAGGCGGGCAGGTCGATGATGCGCTTCAGGCTGGCGGGCGCGTTGCCATCGACTGTGACCTGCTGCGACAGCGATTGCAGCAATTGAATGCGGCTTTCCAGCCAGGTCTGGATGTTGCTGGTGGTCAGGCTGCCCAGCTCCTGCATGGTCGCTTCGGTGCTGCTGCTCAAAGCCTGACGCTGGCGATAGTCGTTGAAGAAGATGAAACAGGCGAACGCAACGGCCACCACAAGGGCAGCAGCCAACAGGATTTTGTGGCTGAATTTCATGTTTCTGGTCATCGAATGAACTACCGCGAAGGGGCTGGTCAAGAAAGGGCGGCAATTTGCCATATTCGGCAGCGTTGCGCTGCTCTTATTTCGACCGCGCCGCGCCAAAGATTAGGCGCTTGTGGGGAAAGTCGACGAAATGCTCGACAGCTTCACAAAGTTTCTGATTTATCGGCAAAAGTCAGACAGGCGGGCTGATAAATAGGCAATTGAGCACGGAACCAGATGACACTTTTCTCTTCTAAGCTTCTGGTTGGCACCATGCCATCCCCCCTCGTTCCAGGAGTTTCACCATGTCGCTGCGATCTATCGCCCTGCTGTCGTTTTGCGTGCTGTTGGCCGCATGCAGCAAGGTCAATCAGGAAAACTACTCCAAGCTCTCGGCCGGCATGGCCAAGTCCGAAGTGGAAACCCTCCTCGGCAAGCCCACCGATTGCTCGGGCGCGCTCGGTATGTCCAGCTGCACCTGGGGCGACAAGAACAGCTTTATCAGCGTGCAATACGCCGGTGACAAAGTGCTGATGTTTTCCGGCCAAGGCCTGAAGTAAACCGGGGCTTCGCGCCCACGGAGAAAAAAATGAAGCGGTTATTGCTGATCCTTTTTGCTGGCCTGGTACTGGCTGGCTGCGCCACTTCCGGCGTCGACCCGTTGGCGCCGAAGACCGTCAACAGCGTCAATCTCAAGCGTTATCAGGGAACCTGGTATGAACTGGCACGTTTGCCGATGTTCTTTCAGCGCCACTGCGCGCAATCCGAAGCCCACTACACCCTCAAGCCTGACGGTAACGTCGGCGTGCTCAACCGTTGCCTGACCCCGGAGTGGCAGTGGGAAGAAGCCAAAGGCACGGCTTATCCACAAGTGCCAGGCAAGACCGACAAGCTCTGGGTCGAATTCGATAACTGGTTCTCGCGCCTGGTGCCGGGTGTGGCGAAGGGCGAGTACTGGGTGTTGTACGTCAGCGACGATTACAAGACCGCCATCGTCGGCGATCCGAGTCGCAAGTACATGTGGCTGTTGTCACGCACGCCAACCGTTAACGGTGTAGTGCGTGAAGAATTGCTGAGCAAGGCGCGTCAGCAGGGTTACGACACCACACGCCTGATCTGGCGCGCGTCGGATCGGCAGATGGCCAAGACCTCCAATTAAGCCTCGATACAAATCAACTGTGGGAGCGAGCCTGCTCGCGAAGAGGGTGTGTCAGTCGATATGAATGTTGACTGATACACCGCGTTCGCGAGCAGGCTCGCTCCCACAGTTTGGTTTTGGGTCAGCCCAGGAGATCGCGCAGGACCTGGGTGAATGCGCGAGCGCTGTGCTCTTCGCCGGCATGCCGTCCATCGCGCACCACCCACTGACCATTGACCAGCACATCGCGCACCTGTCGATCACCGCCAGCAAACAACCAGCGATTGAGAATCCCGTCCCCCGAAGCCGTCGCCAGATACGGATCGCTACCGTCCAGAACAATCCAGTCCGCGCGCTTGCCCACTTCCAGCGCACCAATCGGTTGCCCCAATGCCTGGGCGCCGCCATCCAGTGCCGCGTCATACAGCGTGCGGCCGACCATCGGTTGGTCCGCACCGTACAAGCGATTGCGCCGCTGATCACGCAGGCGCTGGCCATATTCCAGCCAGCGCAATTCTTCCACTACGCTCAGCGAGACATGGCTGTCGGAGCCGATGCCCATGCGCCCGCCTTGGGCGAGAAAATCTACTGCCGGGAAAATCCCGTCACCCAGATTCGCTTCAGTGGTCAGACACAGCCCCGCGATTGCGCGACTGTTGGCCATCCGCGTGACTTCTTCCGGGTTGGCGTGGGTGGCGTGGACCAGGCACCAGCGCTGATCGACTTCAGCGTTCTCGTACAGCCATTGCAACGGACGACGACCGCTCCAGCTCAGGCAATCGTCGACTTCTTTCTGCTGCTCGGCGATATGGATGTGCACCGGGCATTGTTTGTCGCTGGCCGCCAACACTTCGCTGATTTGCTGCGGCGTCACCGCACGCAACGAGTGGAAACACAGACCCAGCGACTGCGCCTTCTGCCGCGCCAGTAGTGGCTGCAACCGCGCTTGCAGATTCAGGTAATTCTCGGTGCCGTTGATAAACCGACGCTGGCCATCGTTGGGCGTCTGGCCACCGAAACCGGAATGACTGTAAAGCACCGGCAGCAGGGTCAGACCGATTCCGCTTTCGCTGGCAGCCTGGCTGATGCACAAGGCCAGTTCGGCCGGATCGGCGTACGGCTGGCCGTTGCTGTCGTGGTGCACGTAGTGAAATTCGGCGACCGAGGTATAACCGGCCTTGAGCATTTCGATGTACAGCTGGCGAGCGATAACGCCGAGCTGATCGGGGCTGATTTTTCCGACGAGGCGATACATCAGATCGCGCCAGGTCCAGAAACTGTCGTTGGGGTTGCCGGCCACTTCGGCCAATCCAGCCATGGCGCGCTGGAAGGCGTGAGAGTGCAGATTGGGCATTCCCGGCAGCAACGGCCCGCGCAGCCGTTCGGCGCCGTCTGCGCTGGAATCGGCCTGGATCCGGGTCAACAGGCCATCGGCGCTGACCTCGAGACGTACATTATTGGCCCATCCGTTAGGCAGCAGTGCGCATTCGGCAAAGAAGGCGGACATCGTTCGGCACCCCATCGTGTGTTATTTGTATATACATATACAGACGTTTGCCTGCCCGGTAAACTCCGGCAAGCTAGTCACTTTCATCCAATGAACAGGGATCAACCGTGCCGACTCCGCCTCCAGTTTCTCCGTTGGCCGCGAACATGGGCGACAGTCCGGCGCCTTTGTACGCCCGCGTCAAACAGATGATCACCCAGCAGATCGACAGCGGTAACTGGCCGCCGCACTACCGCGTGCCGTCCGAAAGCGAACTGGTCAGCCAGCTCGGCTTCAGCCGCATGACCATCAACCGCGCCCTGCGCGAGATGACCGCCGACGGCTTGTTGGTGCGCATGCAAGGCGTCGGCACATTTGTCGCCGAGCCGAAGAGCCAGTCAGCGCTGTTCGAAGTACACAACATCGCCGATGAAATCGCCTCGCGCGGCCATCGCCACACTTGCCAGGTCATCACCCTCGAAGAAGAGGCCGCCGGCTCCGAGCGCGCGCTGGCGCTGGACATGCGCGAAGGCCAGAAAGTCTTCCACTCGCTGATCGTGCATTACGAAAACGACATCCCCGTGCAAATCGAAGACCGTTTCGTCAACGCACTGGTAGCCCCGGAATACCTCAAGCAGGATTTCACCCTGCAAACACCCTATGCCTATCTCAACCAGGTCGCGCCGCTGACCGAAGGCGAGCACGTGGTCGAAGCGATTCTTGCCGAGCCGTCGGAATGCAAGTTACTGCAGATCGAAAAGGGCGAGCCATGTCTGTTGATCCGTCGCCGCACGTGGTCGGGACGTCAGCCGGTGACCGCTGCGCGTTTGATCCATCCGGGGTCGCGCCATCGTCTGGAAGGGCGCTTTCATAAATGAATTATCAAGTGAAAATTTTACGCGCCGAAGGCTACCCGCGCATGCCGTGGAAAAATGGCGGCGGCAGCACCGAGGAAATTACCCGTGATGCGGGCGCAGGCCTGGACGGTTTTGGCTGGCGCCTATCGATTGCCGACATCGCTGAATCGGGCGCTTTCTCGACATTCGCCGGTTTCCAGCGGGTCATCACCGTGTTGCAGGGCGACGGCATGACCCTGTGCGTCGACGGTGACGATTCCCGCCCACTGTTACCGCTCGACCCGTATGCGTTCAGCGGCGAAAGTCAGGTGTCCTGCACCTTGCTCGGCGGTGCAATTCGCGATTTCAATCTGATCTACGCGCCGCAGCGTTACAGCGCGCGGTTGCAGTGGCTGGACGGTGAGCAGCGGTTTTTCAGCTCGGCATCGACGTTGCTGGTGTTCAGTGTCAGTGAGTTGCTGGAAGTCCGGATCGGTGACAGTGTTTCGCAGTTGGGGCGACATGATTGCCTGCAACTGGACGGTAACAGCGGTCTGGCCGAAGTCTCCACCAATGCGGGTTGCTGCGTCATTGAACTGACTGGACGCTGATTCAGAAATCTTAAAAGATCGCAGCCTTCGGCAGCTCCTACAGGGTGTACATCAAACCCAGTGTAGGAGCTGCCGAAGGCTGCGATTTTTTGCTTTTGGGGTGTTCCCAACCACGCACCAACTTGTTACCGAACGCCCCAGCGTGGCGCAAAACCGCGCTCACCTGGCCCAGCTGCATCTCCCCAGAATCTCCTTCCGGAAAAATTTCATCCACGCCAGAACCCTCGATTCAGGCGCTCTCCAGCCTCGCTCGCGATTTTTCCTGAACGCTCCTCCCACAAGTTGGCCGCTTGATTGCATATGCTTGTATGTACAAGTAAAGACGTATGCGTATGAGTCGGTCGAGACTCCCCGCAGCGTCCACTGATTCGCTTGTCGCGCATCGAGGCGCGCAGGCTGCTGCCCACTGCCAGGGTTGGTTTGAATTGATCGCTGAGGAGTCTTTTTCGTGACTGACAATACCCAGAACAGCAACAAGTTTCGTGACGTGCAGATCCGCGCCGCACGCGGTAACACGCTGACCGCCAAGAGCTGGCTGACCGAAGCTCCGCTGCGCATGCTGATGAACAACCTCGACCCGGAAGTTGCCGAGAACCCGAAGGAACTGGTGGTCTACGGTGGCATCGGTCGCGCCGCGCGCAACTGGGAGTGCTACGACAAGATCGTCGAGAGCCTGACCAACCTGAACGACGACGAAACCCTGCTGGTGCAGTCGGGTAAACCGGTCGGCGTGTTCAAGACCCACGCCAACGCACCGCGCGTGCTGATCGCCAACTCCAATCTGGTGCCGCACTGGGCGAGCTGGGAGCACTTCAACGAACTCGACGCCAAAGGCCTGGCCATGTACGGCCAGATGACTGCCGGCAGCTGGATCTACATCGGCAGCCAGGGCATCGTTCAGGGCACCTACGAAACCTTCGTCGAAGCCGGGCGCCAGCATTACAACGCTGACCTCAAGGGTCGCTGGGTGCTCACCGCCGGCCTCGGTGGCATGGGCGGCGCGCAACCGCTGGCCGCCACCCTGGCCGGCGCCTGCTCGCTGAATATCGAATGCCAGCAGGTCAGCATCGATTTCCGCCTGAAAAGCCGTTACGTCGACGAGCAAGCCAAAGACCTCGACGACGCCCTGGCGCGCATCGACAAATACACCAAAGAGGGCAAAGCGATTTCCATCGCGCTGCTCGGCAACGCTGCCGAAATTCTCCCTGAACTGGTAAAGCGCGGCGTGCGCCCGGACATGGTCACCGATCAGACCAGCGCCCACGATCCGCTCAACGGCTACCTGCCGGCCGGCTGGAGCTGGGACGAATACCGCGCCCGCGCCAAGACCGAACCGGCAGCCGTGATCAAAGCCGCCAAGCAGTCGATGGCGGTGCACGTCAAAGCCATGCTGGAGTTCCAGAAGCAAGGCATTCCGACCTTCGACTACGGCAACAACATCCGCCAGATGGCTCAGGAAGAAGGTGTCGAGAACGCCTTTGATTTCCCAGGCTTCGTACCGGCCTACATCCGTCCGCTGTTCTGCCGTGGCATCGGCCCGTTCCGTTGGGCGGCGCTGTCGGGTGATCCGCAGGACATCTACAAAACCGACGCCAAGGTCAAAGAGCTGATCCCCGACGACGCGCACTTGCACAACTGGCTGGACATGGCCCGCGAGCGCATCAGCTTCCAGGGTCTGCCGGCACGTATCTGCTGGGTCGGCCTGGGCCAGCGCGCCAAGCTCGGTCTGGCCTTCAACGAAATGGTCCGTAGCGGCGAGCTGTCGGCCCCGGTGGTGATCGGTCGCGACCATCTCGACTCCGGCTCGGTCGCCAGTCCCAACCGCGAAACCGAATCGATGCAGGACGGCTCCGACGCCGTGTCCGACTGGCCGCTGCTCAACGCACTGCTGAACACCGCGAGCGGCGCGACCTGGGTCTCCTTGCACCACGGCGGCGGGGTCGGCATGGGCTTCTCGCAGCATTCGGGGATGGTGATCGTCTGCGACGGTACTGACGAAGCCGCCGAGCGCATTGCTCGTGTGCTGCATAACGACCCGGCGACTGGCGTCATGCGCCATGCCGATGCCGGTTATCAGATTGCGATCGATTGCGCGAAAGAGCAGGGGCTGAATCTGCCGATGATCACTGGCGGGTAACACGCTCTGGTTTTAAGTGGGAGCGAGCCTGCTCGCGAAGGCGTCGTGTCAGTCGCTACTGCTGTGACTGATACACCCGATTCGCGAGCAGGCTCGCTCCCACAGAGGAATTTCAGTGAACCCGAATAGCAATCCACAGAGGTTGAATCATGGCGGTTAACAACGAACGTGCAGGCAGTACCCCGTTGATCGAAAGGCGTTCGATCGACTACATCCCGGAAGCGGAAAGACACGGTCGTCTGTTCAGCCAGTTCACCCTGTGGATGGGCGCCAACCTGCAGATCACTGCGATCGTCACCGGGGCCCTGGCGGTGGTGCTTGGCGGTGATGTGTTCTGGTCGCTGATCGGTCTGTTGATCGGCCAGTTGCTCGGCGGTGGCGTGATGGCGCTGCATGCCGCGCAAGGGCCGAAACTGGGCTTGCCGCAGATGATCTCCAGTCGTGTGCAATTCGGCGTTTATGGGGCGGCAATTCCGATCGTGCTGGTGTGCCTGATGTACCTGGGTTTCACTGCCACCGGGACGGTGCTGTCGGGACAGGCGCTGGGTCAGTTGTTCGGTGTCAGCGACAGCGTAGGCATCCTGATTTTCGCCAGTGTCATCGTGCTGGTCACGGTGCTCGGCTATCGCGTGATCCACTGGATCGGCCGCGTCGCCAGCGTGATTGGCGTGATCGCTTTCGTGTTTCTGTTCTGGCGGCTGATGAGCCAGACCGACGTCGGCGCACTCCTGCAGATTCGTCATTTCAGCTGGAGCAGTTTCCTCCTGGCAGTGTCGCTGGCGGCGTCCTGGCAGATCGCTTTTGGCCCGTATGTGGCGGACTACTCGCGCTACCTGCCGAGCGCCACTTCGTCGGTAAAAACCTTTTTCGCCGCTGGCGCAGGGTCGGTGATCGGCGCACAGGTGGCGATGATCCTCGGTGTGTTTGCCGCCGCTTCGGCCAACGGTCAATTCGCTGGCCATGAAGTCGCCTACATCGTCGGTTTAGGCGGTACCGGCGCCACCGCAGCGCTGCTGTACTTCAGCATCGCGTTCGGCAAAGTGACCATTTCGACGCTGAACTCCTACGGCAGCTTCATGTGCATCGCCACCGTCATCAGCGGGTTCAAAGGACACCTGACGGTTACCCGCATGCAGCGGCTGGTGTTCGTGCTGTTCATCGTCGGCGCGGCGACACTGATTGCGCTGCTCGGGCAGCACTCGTTCCTCGGTGCGTTCAAGTCGTTCATCCTGTTTCTGCTCGCCTTCTTCACCCCGTGGAGCGCGATCAATCTGGTCGACTACTACTGCATCACCCGCGAGCGCTACGACGTCCCGGCGCTGGCCGATCCGAACGGTCGCTACGGCCGCTGGAACCTGCTCGGCATCAGCGTCTATGTGTTCGGCGTACTGGTGCAGTTGCCGTTCATCTCGACCAAGTTCTACACCGGGCCGCTGGTGGCAGCTCTGGGCGATGTGGACATTTCCTGGATCATCGGCCTGGTGTTGCCGGCCGCCGTGTATTACCTCTGCGCAAAGAAATGGCACAGCACCGTGCCTGATCAACTGATTCTGCCGGTCGAGCAGAACAGCACCCAACAAGCAAAAACGAGCGGGGCCGGTCGCGCTGCGGCGCAGGCCTGATCTGGACGTGGACCAGGCTGGATGCCTCTTGAACTGCCGTAAGCCCATTCATGATTAGGAGCGTCACGACAATGAAATCGAACAAGACCCTGCTGACCACATTGCTGTCCATGGGCCTGTTGGCCAGTGCCGGTGCGACGCAAGCCGCCGGCTGGTGCGAATCGGGCAAACCGGTGAAATTCGCCGGCCTGAACTGGGAAAGCGGCATGCTCCTGACCGACGTACTGCAGGTGGTGCTGGAGAAAGGTTACGGCTGCAAGACCGACAGCCTGCCGGGCAACTCCATCACCATGGAAAACGCCCTGAGCAGCAACGACATTCAAGTGTTCGCCGAAGAGTGGGTTGGCCGCAGCGAGGTCTGGAACAAGGCCGAGAAGGCCGGCAAGGTCGTCGGTGTCGGCGCTCCGGTCGTCGGCGCGGTTGAAGGCTGGTACGTGCCGCGTTACGTGATCGAAGGCGACGCCAAGCGCAAGCTCGAGGCGAAAGCCCCGGACCTGAAAAACATCGCTGACCTGGGCAAATACTCCGCTGTGTTCAAGGACGCCGAAGAGCCGTCCAAGGGCCGCTTCTACAATTGCCCGGCCGGCTGGACCTGCGAACTCGACAACAGCGAAATGCTCAAGAGCTACGGCCTCGAAAACAGCTACACCAACTTCCGCCCGGGCACCGGCCCTGCGCTGGATGCAGCGGTGCTGTCGAGTTACAAGCGGGGCGAGCCGATCCTCTTCTACTACTGGTCGCCAACGCCACTGATGGGCCAGATCGATGCGGTCAAACTGGAAGAGAAACCCGGCGTCGTCAAGACCGTGAGCATCAAGGTCGGCCTGTCGAAAACCTTCCACGACCAAGCCCCGGAACTGGTCGCCGTGCTGGAAAAGGTCAACCTGCCGATCGACCTGCTCAACCAGAACCTCGGGCGCATGGCCAAGGAACGTATCGAATCGGCAAAACTGGCGAAAATCTTCCTCAAGGAACATCCTGAAGTCTGGCACGCATGGGTGAGCGACGACGCAGCCAAGAAAATCGACGCGGCCTTGTAGGTCAGGTTTCCCCGGCTGCCAGCCATGGCAGCCGGACGCTTGATCGCAACCCCTTGATTGAGAGTCCCTTATGTTTCCCGAAAGCTTTACCTTTTCCATCGCCGACTGGGTCAACGGTTGGGTCGATTCGCTGGTGACCAATTACGGCGACGTATTCCGGCATATCTCCGACACGCTGCTCTGGGCCATCGTCAGTCTCGAAGGTTTGCTGCGTGCGGCGCCGTGGTGGCTGATGCTGGCGATTGTCGGCGTGATCGCCTGGCACGCCACGCGCAAAGTGGTGACCACCGCCGTGATTGTCGGTTTGTTGTTTCTGGTGGGTGCGGTCGGCCTCTGGGACAAGCTGATGCAGACCCTGGCGCTGATGATGGTCGCGACGATTATTTCGGTGCTGATCGGCATTCCGCTGGGGATCCTCTCGGCGCGCAGCAACCGCCTGCGTTCGGTGCTGATGCCGCTGCTCGACATCATGCAGACCATGCCGAGTTTCGTTTATCTGATTCCGGTGCTGATGCTGTTCGGTCTGGGCAAGGTCCCGGCGATTTTCGCCACGGTGATCTACGCCGCACCACCGCTGATTCGCCTGACCGACCTCGGTATTCGTCAGGTTGACGGTGAAGTGATGGAGGCGATCAACGCTTTCGGCGCCAACCGCTGGCAGCAACTGTTTGGCGTGCAACTGCCGCTGGCGCTGCCGAGCATCATGGCCGGGATCAACCAGACCACGATGATGGCCCTGTCGATGGTGGTGATCGCCTCGATGATCGGCGCCCGTGGCCTCGGTGAGGACGTGCTGGTGGGCATTCAGACCCTCAACGTCGGCCGTGGTCTCGAGGCGGGGCTGGCGATCGTGATTCTCGCGGTGGTCATCGACCGCATCACTCAAGCGTACGGTCGGCCACGCCATGAGGTGAGCAAATGAGCAATGCAAGCGTGAGCAAGATCGAAGTGCGCAACGTCTTCAAGATTTTCGGCAACCGCGCCAAGGATGCGCTGGCCATGGTCGGCCAGGGCAAGAGCAAGGATCAGGTGCTCAACGAAACCGGTTGCGTGGTCGGCGTGAACGACTTGTCGCTGAGTATCGGCACCGGTGAAATCTTCGTGATCATGGGCCTGTCCGGTTCCGGCAAATCCACCCTGGTGCGCCACTTCAATCGCCTGATCGACCCCACCAGCGGGGCGATTCTGGTCGATGGCGAGGACATCCTGCAGTACGACATGGACGCCCTGCGCGAATTTCGTCGACACAAGATCAGCATGGTGTTCCAGAGCTTTGGCCTGCTGCCGCACAAGACCGTGCTTGATAACGTCGCCTACGGCCTGAAAGTGCGCGGCGAGAGCAAGCAGGTCTGCGCCGAGCGCGCGCTGCACTGGATCAACACCGTCGGCCTCAAAGGCTACGAAAACAAATACCCGCACCAGCTCTCCGGCGGCATGCGTCAGCGCGTCGGCCTCGCTCGTGCATTGGCGGCGGACACCGACATCATCCTCATGGATGAAGCATTCAGTGCGCTGGATCCGTTGATCCGCGCCGAGATGCAGGACCAGTTGCTGGAACTGCAGAAGACCCTGCACAAGACCATCGTCTTCATCACCCACGACCTCGACGAAGCCGTGCGCATCGGCAATCGCATCGCGATTCTCAAGGATGGCCGGTTGATTCAAGTGGGCACGCCGAGAGAGATCCTGCATTCACCCGCCGATGAGTATGTCGACCGGTTTGTGCAGCGGCGGGCGGCGGTGGTGTGATCTGAATTATGCAGTGCACTGACTGGCCCCATCGCTGGCAAGCCAGCTCCCACAAAGTGATCAGTGCTCACACAAACCCTGTGGGAGCTGGCTTGCCAGCGATAGGGCCGGTGAAGCTGCATCAATATCAAGGTTGAGGTTAAAGATGTCCCAGGCTGAAAAAATCATCATCACCGGTGCGCCTCTGCGTTGGCAGGACGTGGTCGCCGTTGCCCGTCACGGTGCGCCGCTGGAACTGTCCAGCGACACCTGGGCGCGCATCGACAACGCTCAGGCCATCGTCCAGCGCATCGTTGCCAGCGGCGAGCGGGCCTATGGCGTCAACACCGGTCTGGGTGGTCTGTCGAACGTCTCGCTGCAGGACGAACAGCTCAGCCAACTCTCGCGCAATACCTTGCTCAGCCATGCCTGCGGTGTCGGCCCGGTGCTCAGCGATGAACAGACCCGCGCCATCATCTGCGCCGCGATCCACAACTACAGCCACGGCAAATCCGGCTTGCATCGGCGCGTGGTCGAAGGGTTGCTGGCGCTGCTCAATCGCGGCATCACCCCGCAAGTGCCGTCGCAGGGTTCGGTGGGTTACCTGACGCACATGGCGCACATCGGCATCGCGCTGCTCGGCGTGGGCAATGTCAGCTATCGCGGGCAGATCATTGCGGCGCAGCAGGCGTTGGCAGAGGAAGGCCTGAAGCCTGTGCAGTTAGGTGCGAAGGACGGTTTGTGTCTGGTCAACGGCACGCCGTGCATGACCGGCCTCAGTTGCCTGGCGATTGCCGATGCTACGCGGCTGCTGCAATGGGCCGATGTCATTGGTGCGATGAGTTTCGAAGCCCAGCGCGGCCAGATCGATGCGTTCGATGCCGAGATCATTGCGCTCAAACCGCATCCGGGCATGCAGCAGGTCGGCAACAACCTGCGCGCCTTGCTCGATGGCAGCGAAGTGATCGCCGCGAGCAAAGGCATTCGTACTCAGGATGCGTTGAGCATTCGTTCGATCCCGCAAGTGCACGGCGCCGCGCGTGATCAACTGGAGCACGCGATCAAACAGGTCGAAGCCGAACTCAACGGCTGCACCGACAACCCGTTACTGCTGGGCACACCGGACAATTTCCGGGTGATGTCGCAGGCCAACCCGCACGGTCAATCCGTGGCGATGGCTGCCGATCTGCTGGCGATTGCCATGGCCGAAATCGGCTCGATCGCCGAGCGCCGTCTCGACCGTTTGGTCAATCCGCACGTCAGCGGCTTGCCGGCGTTTCTGGTGGCCAATCCCGGGGTGAACTCGGGGATGATGATCGTGCAATACGTCGCCGCCTCGCTGTGTGCGGAAAACCGCCAATTGGCGCAACCGGCGGTACTCGACAACTACATCACCTCGGGCCTGCAGGAAGACCATCTGAGCATGGGCACCAACGCCGCGCTGAAGCTGCACCGCGCGCTGGAAAACTGCACACAGATCCTCGCCATCGAGTACCTGCTGGCGGCGCAGGCACTGGAATTTCTCAAGGAACAACGCTTCGGCGCCGGCACTGACGTCGCCTGGCGCCTGCTGCGCGAAACGGTCCCGGCCTACGATCAGGACCGCTGGCTGGCGCCGGATATTGCTGCCGCTGCAAGCGTCTTGAAAGACCCGAATCTGCCGCACGACGTTTTACCGAATTTGCACTGACAACTGCCCATACCAGCGTGCCAAGGCGCGGATCGTCCAAAAGACGGGAGGCGACGGATAACGGAATGCTCCGGAGCGACTGGTAGTTAATAACAAACTCTCAAAAGGAGCATTTTAATGACTGCGCTGAACCTGATCCCCGGCCAACTGAGCCTGGCCCAACTGCGTGACGTCTACCAGAACCCGATCACACTGACCCTCGACAACAGCGCCAGCGCGCAGATCGAAGCCAGCGTCGCCTGTGTCGAGCAGATCCTCGCCGAGAACCGCACCGCCTACGGCATCAACACCGGTTTCGGCCTGCTGGCCTCGACGCGCATCGCCAGCGAAGACCTGGAAAACCTGCAGCGTTCGCTGGTGCTCTCGCACGCTGCCGGCGTCGGCCAGCCGATCAGCGATGAGTTGGTGCGGCTGATCATGGTGCTCAAGGTCAACAGCCTCAGCCGGGGTTTTTCCGGGATTCGTCGACAGGTGATCGATGCGCTGATTGCGCTGATCAATGCCCAGGTCTATCCGCACATTCCGTTGAAAGGTTCGGTCGGTGCGTCGGGCGATCTGGCGCCTTTGGCGCACATGTCGCTGGTGCTGCTGGGCGAGGGCAAGGCGCGTTACAAGGGCGAATGGCTTGAAGCCACCGAAGCACTGAAAGTCGCCGGCCTGACGCCGCTGACGTTAGCGGCTAAAGAAGGTCTGGCTCTGCTCAACGGTACTCAGGTTTCCACAGCGTTCGCGCTGCGCGGTTTATTCGAAGGCGAAGATCTGTTTGCCGGTGCCCTGGCGCTCGGCAGTCTCACCGTAGAAGCTGTGCTCGGTTCGCGCTCGCCGTTCGACGTGCGCATTCATGCCGCGCGTGGGCAGAAAGGGCAGATCGACGCCGCTGCGGCTTATCGCGATCTGCTCGGCGAGCGCAGCGAAGTTTCCGCCTCGCACCAGAACTGCGACAAGGTCCAGGACCCGTACTCGCTGCGCTGCCAGCCGCAGGTCATGGGCGCTTGCCTGACCCAGTTCCGCCAGGCCGCTGAAGTGCTGGCGGTGGAAGCCAACGCTGTTTCCGACAACCCCTTGGTCTTCGCCGCTGAAGGCGACGTGATTTCCGGCGGTAACTTCCACGCCGAACCGGTGGCGATGGCCGCTGACAACATGGCATTGGCCATCGCTGAAATCGGCTCGCTGAGCGAGCGGCGCATCTCGCTGATGATGGACAAACACATGTCGCAACTGCCGCCGTTCCTCGTCGCCAATGGCGGGGTGAACTCCGGTTTCATGATCGCCCAGGTGACCGCAGCGGCGTTGGCCAGCGAAAACAAGGCGTTGTCCCACCCGCATTCAGTGGACAGCCTGCCGACCTCGGCCAACCAGGAAGACCACGTATCGATGGCCCCGGCCGCCGGCAAGCGTCTGTGGGAAATGGCCGAGAACACTCGCGGCATTCTCGCTGTGGAATGGCTGGCGGCGGTGCAGGGCCTGGATCTGCGCAACGGTCTGAAGACCTCGCCGAAGCTGGAACAGGCGCGGGCGATTTTGCGCAAGCAAGTGCCGTTCTATGAGAAGGACCGCTTCTTTGCACCGGACATCAATGCGGCGACGCAATTGCTGGCGTCGCGGTGTTTGACCGAGTTGGTGCCGGCGCAGCTTTTGCCGAGCCTGTGATGGCCTCTTCGCGAGCAGGCGCGCTTCCACAGGGGAACGCTATTCAACTGTGGGAGCGAGCCTGCTCGCGAATCGATTTTGAACAAGACGAGGAACCGGGATGAAAACCCTCTGGCAACACTGCCACGTCGCAACCATGGCCAACGGCGTCTATTCGATCATCGAGGATGCCGCGATCGTGACATCCGGCACGCTGATCGAGTGGATCGGCCCACGCACTCAATTGCCGTCCGGCGAATACCCGGCGGTCAATGATTTGCAGGGTGCTTGGGTCACTCCCGGTCTGATCGACTGCCACACCCACACCGTGTTCGGTGGCAACCGCAGCGGCGAGTTCGAGCAGCGTCTGCAAGGCGTCAGCTATGCCGAGATCGCCGCGCAGGGCGGCGGCATCGCCAGCACCGTGCGCGCCACCCGTGGAGCCACTGAGGACGAGTTGTTCGCCAGCGCCGCCAAGCGCTTGAAAAGCCTGATGCGCGACGGCGTGACCACGGTGGAAATGAAGTCCGGCTACGGTCTCGATCTGGCCAACGAGCGCAAGCTGCTGCGGGTCATCCGGCGCCTGGCAAAAGAGCTGCCGATCAGCGTGCGCAGCACTTGCCTGGCGGCGCACGCCTTGCCGCCGGAGTACAAGGATCGCGCCGACGATTACATCGACCTGGTCTGCGAGCAGATGCTCCCGGCTCTCGCTGCCGAGGGTCTGATCGACGCTGTGGATGCGTTCTGCGAATACCTGGCGTTTTCGCCGGAGCAGGTCGAGCGAGTCTTCGTCGCCGCGCAACAGCTCGGACTGCCGGTAAAGCTGCACGCCGAGCAATTGTCCTCGCTGCACGGCTCCAGCCTCGCCGCGCGTTACAAAGCCTTGTCCGCCGATCACCTGGAATTCATGGATGAGGCCGACGCGATCGCCATGGCCGCCGCCGACACCGTCGCCGTCCTGCTGCCCGGCGCGTTCTACTTTCTGCGCGAAACCCAGCTGCCGCCGATGGACGCGCTGCGCAAGCACAAGGTCAAGATCGCTATCGCCAGCGACCTCAACCCCGGCACTTCGCCGGCACTGTCGTTGCGTCTGATGCTGAACATGGCTTGCACCTGCTTCCGCATGACCCCGGAAGAGGCCTTGGCCGGGGCGACGATTCATGCCGCGCAGGCACTGGGCATGGCGCAGACCCATGGCTCGCTGGAGGTTGGCAAGGTCGCCGACTTTGTCGCGTGGGACATCGAGCGTCCGGCGGATCTGGCCTATTGGCTCGGTGGCGATCTGGACAAGCGCGTCGTGCGTCACGGCGTTGAATCGAATTTCTAGGAGGGCGGTTGTGGACAAGGTTCTGAATTTCAAACAAGGCCGCGTGCCGCTGCTGATCAGCATGCCCCACGCCGGTGTGCGTCTGACCCCGGCGGTCGAGGCCGGGCTGATCCCCGCTGCGCAAAGCCTGCCGGACACCGACTGGCATATCCCGCAGCTCTACGACTTTGCCGAGGAACTGGGCGCCAGCACCCTGGCTGCCGAGTATTCGCGCTTCGTCATCGACCTCAACCGGCCGTCCGACGACAAGCCGTTGTATGCCGGGGCGACCACCGGGTTGTATCCGGCGACGCTGTTCGACGGCATCCCGTTGTTTCAGGAGGGTCTGGAACCTTCGAAAGAGGAGCGCGTGACTTACCTGGAGCAGATCTGGACGCCGTACCATCGCACCTTGCAGCAAGAACTGGCGCGGCTGAAAGCCGAATTCGGCTACGCGCTGCTATTCGATGCGCACTCGATCCGCTCGATCATCCCGCACCTGTTCGACGGCAAGTTGCCGGACTTCAACCTCGGCACCTTCAATGGCGCCAGTTGTGATCCGCAATTGGCCAGTCAGCTGGAAACGATCTGCGCGGGGCACGAACAGTTCACCCATGTGCTCAATGGCCGCTTCAAGGGCGGACACATCACCCGCCAGTACGGCGCCCCGGCGCAGGACATCCACGCCGTGCAGCTGGAACTGTGCCAGTCCACCTACATGGAAGAGTTCGAACCGTTCCGCTACCGCGCCGACCTGGCCGAACCGACGCGGGTGGTGCTCAGGGAATTGCTGCAGGGCTATCTGGCCTGGGCAAGATCTCACTACAGCGCATAACTGCCCCTGTGGGAGCGGGCTTGCTCGCGAAGGCGGTGTATCAGTCACTGTTTAGGTCGACTGACAAGGCCCCTTCGCGAGCAAGCCCGCTCCCACAGGGTGATGCGTGGCGAAAAAATTGCGAGTGACCTGGAACATGCTCATTGACGCAAATCGGGTTTATGATGCCCAACGGCAGAATAATACGAGTCCCCCCAGGGATGACCTCGACCCCTTACGGAGCGCGCAATGCAGACTTTGTTTCCGCAGATCAAACCCCACGCCCGGCACGATCTGGCTGTCGATGACACCCATACGCTGTACGTCGATGAAAGCGGCTCGCCGGAGGGATTGCCGGTGGTGTTCATCCACGGTGGCCCCGGCGCCGGCTGCGACGCCCAGAGCCGACGCTATTTCGATCCGAATCTGTATCGCATCGTCACCTTCGACCAGCGCGGCTGCGGTCGCTCCACGCCGCACGCGAGCCTGGAAAACAACACCACCTGGGATCTGGTCGAGGATCTTGAGCGCATCCGCAAACACCTGGGCATCGAAAAATGGGTGTTGTTCGGCGGCTCCTGGGGCTCGACCCTGGCGCTGGCCTACGCGCAAACCCACCCGGAGCGGGTCCATGGTCTGATTCTGCGCGGGATCTTTCTCTGCCGTCCGCAGGAAATCGAGTGGTTCTATCAGGCCGGCGCCAGCCGTCTGTTCCCCGATTACTGGCAGGACTACATCGCGCCGATCCCGCTGGACGAGCGCGACGACCTGCTCAACGCTTTCCACAAACGCCTGACCGGCAACGACCAGATCGCCCAGATGCATGCGGCCAAGGCGTGGTCGACCTGGGAAGGGCGCACCGCGACCCTGCGCCCTAATCCGCTGGTGGTCGATCGTTTCTCCGAGCCGCAGCGCGCATTGTCGATTGCGCGGATCGAATGCCACTACTTCACCAACAACGCCTTCCTTGAGCCGAACCAGCTGATCCGCGACATGGGCAAGATCGCTCATCTGCCAGGGGTGATCATTCACGGTCGCTATGACGTGATTTGCCCGCTCGACAACGCCTGGGAATTGCATCAGGCCTGGCCGAACAGCGAATTGCAGGTGATCCGCGACGCCGGCCACGCCGCCTCCGAGCCGGGCATCACCGATGCGCTGGTGCGCGCCGCGAGCAAAATGGCCCAGCGCCTGCTCGACCTGCCACTCGAAGAAGCATGAAGGCGCTGTTACAGCGCGTACGTGGTGCGCGGGTTGAAGTCGCTGGCGAGGTAGTCGGCGCGGTCGATCAGGGTTTGCTCGTGCTGGTTGCGGTAGAACCCGACGACACGCGTACCAGCGCCGACAAACTTCTGCATAAGCTGCTTAACTATCGGGTATTCAGTGACGCCGAGGGCAAGATGAATCTGTCCCTGGCGGATGTGGGTGGCGGGTTGCTGCTGGTCTCTCAGTTCACACTTGCCGCCGACACCAAAAGCGGCCTGCGCCCGAGCTTTTCCACGGCCGCACCGCCGGCACTGGGTAAGGAATTGTTCGACTATTTATTGAGCCAGGCGAAACAGGTGCATGGCACTGTGGCATCAGGTAGATTCGGCGCCGACATGCAGGTGCACCTGGTCAACGATGGCCCGGTTACCTTTTTGTTACAGACATGACAGTGCCTGAAACACCTTTTTCGGAAATTTCGACTGTTTTTAGGCTGTTTTCGCGATAAATACTTTGTTACCCCTGATGCGTTGTCATCCGGGCTACTAGATAATCGCGCGCTGCGGGGATCGACATTCGTTGATCCGTTTTGACTTAGGTAGAGACTTGTCTGGATCCGATTGGGGAATCATTTTGCCCCGGCGGAGTCGGAACAATGCTCGCCAACTTGGCAAGGGTGCCCTGAAAGGTCGGTTTTTTACTGCCGAAAACCCTACAGGCACTTCATCTGGCCGTTGGTTTATTGATCTGTTTTCGGCGAGGGTTGCTCGTGATTGTTAGTCCCTGTAATGCAGCAAAAATGTCTGCCAAACGCATGCGAAGTGCTCTGGTAGCGGGTTCGGCGCTCCTGTGCCTGCTCAGCGCCGGTCAGCTTTGGGCGTTCAATCTTGACGACGTATCGGCCAAGGCCAAAGAGCTGGCCGGGCAGAAGTTCGAAGCCCCGCGCAGCAACCTGCCGAACGAATTCCGCGAAATGAAGTTCGCGGACTACCAGAAGATCCGCTTCCTCACAGAAAAGGCTGAGTGGGCCGATCAGAAGACGCCGTTCAAGCTCTCCTTCTATCACCAGGGCATGCACTTCGATACGCCGGTGAAAATCAACGAGATCACCGCGAATACCGTCTCGGAGATCAAATACGATCCGAGCCGCTTCGATTTCGGCGACCTGAAATTCGATCCGAAAGCCACCGAACAACTGGGCTACGCCGGTTTCCGTGTGCTGTATCCGATCAACAAGGCCGACAAGCAAGACGAAATCATGACCATGCTCGGCGCGAGTTACTTCCGCGTCGTCGGCAAGGGCCATACCTATGGTCTGTCGGCCCGTGGTCTGGCGATCGATACCGCGCTGCCGTCGGGTGAAGAGTTCCCGCGTTTTCGCGAGTTCTGGATTCAGCAGCCAAAGCCGGGCGACAAGCACCTGGTGATCTTCGCTCTGCTCGATTCGCCGCGTGCCACCGGTGCCTACCGTCTGATCCTGCGTCCGGGCAGCGACACCATCGTCGACGTCAAGGCGCAGATGTTCCTGCGTGACAAGGTCGGCAAACTCGGCATCGCGCCGCTGACCAGCATGTTCCTGTTCGGCGCCAACCAGCCGTCGAAGGTCCTCAACTACCGTCGTGAACTGCACGACTCCAGCGGTCTGTCGATCCATGCCGGCAATGGCGAGTGGATCTGGCGTCCATTGAACAACCCGAAACATCTGGCCGTGAGCAACTTCAGCGTCGAGAACCCGCGTGGTTTCGGTCTGCTGCAGCGTGGCCGTGACTTCAGCCACTACGAAGACCTCGACGACCGCTACGACAAGCGCCCAAGTGCCTGGATCGAGCCGAAGGGCGAGTGGGGCAAGGGCACTGTCGATCTGGTAGAGATCCCGACCGCTGACGAAACCAACGACAACATCGTTGCGTTCTGGAGCCCGGAAAAAATGCCGGAGCCAGGCCAGCCGCTGGACTTCGCCTACCGCATGCACTGGACCATGGACGAAGCAGCCATCCATGCGCCGGACAGCGCCTGGGTGGCGCAGACCCTGCGTTCGACCGGCGACGTCAAACAATCGAACCTGATCCGTCAGCCGGATGGCAGCGTGGCCTATCTGGTCGACTTCGAAGGCCCGTCGCTGGCGGCCCTGACGCCGGATGCCGACGTGCGCAGTCAGGTCAGCGTCGGCGACAACGCCGAGCTGGTCGAGAACAGCGTGCGCTACAACCCGGAAACCAAGGGCTGGCGTTTGACCCTGCGGATGAAGATCAAGGACCCGAGCAAGGCAACCGAAATGCGTGCCGCCCTGGTTCAGCCAGTGGTCACCGCGGATCTGGGCAAATCGGTGCCGGCGTCCAATTCGTCGGTCGCCAAGGCCGACAAGGTGGCCGCCAAGCAACAGGAAAAACTCGACAAGGAAGCCAAGGCCGCCGAAGCCAAACAGGCTGAAGCCAAGCCTGCAGCCGACGCCAAGGACAAGGCCAACAAAGACGCCAAGCAGCCAGTCGCTGCCGACGCGGCCCCAGCCACACCGGAATCGGCGCCGACTGAAGAAGTCCTGACCGAGACCTGGAGCTATCAGTTGCCTGCCGATGAGTAATTCACCAGTACAGCCAGAGACTCTGTCGGAGTATCTGGCGCATCTGCCGATGACCGACGAGCAACGCGCGGAACTCGCGGGTTGCCAGTCGTTCAGCGAGCTGCATGAACGCCTGTCGTCCCCGACCTTCGATGCCCCTGCCGAAGCCGCCCAGGCTTCGGTGGGCAAGCGTCTGACCCTGAGCACTGCCGAAGAACTTGCCGAAGCGGAAATGCTGGTGCTCGACGCCAGTGGCCGGGTCAGCCTCAAGGCGACCCCGCCGATCCGCCGTACCAAGGTCGTGCCGGAGCCATGGCGCACCAATATTCTGGTGCGTGGCTGGCGCCGTCTGACCGGTCGCACCAACCCGCCGCAGCCGCCAAAGGACGCCAATGTCCTGCCGGCCGCGCGCTGGCGCACCGTCGGTTCGATCCGCCGCTATATCCTGTTGTTGCTGATGCTCGGCCAGACCATCGTTGCCGGCTGGTACATGAAAGGCATCATGCCGTACCAGGGCTGGTCGTTCGTCGATCTGGATGAGGTCCTGCATCAACCGCTGCTGCAAACCGCCACGCAAGTGCTGCCGTACGCGTTGCAAACCAGCATCCTGATTCTGTTCGGGATTCTGTTCTGCTGGGTCTCGGCCGGTTTCTGGACCGCGCTGATGGGCTTCCTCGAGCTGCTTACTGGCCACGATAAATACCGTATCTCCGGGAAAAGCGCCGGTAACGAGCCGATTCCGAAAGATGCGCGTACGGCGCTGGTAATGCCGATCTGCAACGAAGACGTGCCGCGTGTATTCGCCGGTCTGCGGGCGACGTTCGAATCGGTCGCCGCCACCGGTGATCTGGATCGCTTCGACTTTTTCGTGCTCAGCGACAGTAACGACACCGATATCTGCGTCGCCGAGCAACAGGCCTGGCTGGATGTCTGCCGCGAAGCCAAGGGCTTTGGCAAGATCTTCTATCGCCGTCGCCGCCGTCGCGTGAAGCGCAAGAGCGGCAACCTTGACGACTTCTGCCGTCGTTGGGGCGGTGACTACAAGTACATGGTCGTGCTCGACGCCGACTCCGTGATGAGTGGCGAGTGCCTGACCAGTCTGGTGCGCCTGATGGAAGCGACGCCGGACGCCGGGATCATCCAGACCGCGCCGCGTGCGTCGGGCATGGACACCCTGTATGCGCGTATGCAGCAGTTCGCCACCCGCGTGTACGGCCCGCTGTTTACCGCTGGTCTGCACTTCTGGCAGTTGGGTGAATCCCACTACTGGGGTCACAACGCGATCATCCGCATGAAGCCGTTCATCGACCACTGCGCTCTGGCGCCGTTGCCGGGCAAGGGCGCGTTCTCCGGTGCGATTCTTTCCCACGACTTCGTTGAAGCTGCGCTGATGCGCCGTGCCGGCTGGGGCGTGTGGATTGCCTACGACTTGCCGGGCAGCTATGAAGAACTGCCGCCAAACCTGCTCGACGAGCTCAAGCGTGACCGTCGCTGGTGCCACGGTAACCTGATGAACTTCCGTCTGTTCCTGGTCAAGGGCATGCACCCGGTGCACCGCGCGGTGTTCCTGACCGGCGTGATGTCTTACCTGTCAGCGCCGTTGTGGTTCTTCTTCCTGGTGTTGTCGACCGCGCTGCTGGCGGTGAACACGCTGATGGAGCCGCAGTACTTCCTCGAACCGCGTCAGCTCTATCCGCTGTGGCCACAATGGCACCCGGACAAGGCCATCGCGCTGTTCTCGACGACCATCGTGCTGCTGTTCCTGCCGAAGCTGTTGAGCATCATCCTGATCTGGGCCAAGGGCGCGAAAGAGTTCGGCGGCAAGTTCAAGGTGACCCTGTCGATGCTGCTGGAGATGCTGTTCTCCATGCTGCTGGCGCCGGTGCGGATGATTTTCCACACCCGCTTCGTCCTCGCCGCGTTCCTCGGCTGGGCCGCGACCTGGAACTCGCCGCAGCGTGACGACGACTCGACGCCGTGGAGCGAAGCGGTCAAGCGCCACGGTCCGCAGACGTTGCTGGGCTTCTTGTGGGCGCTGCTGGTGATCTGGCTGAACCCGAGCTTCCTCTGGTGGCTGGTGCCGATCGTCGGTTCGCTGATGCTGTCGATCCCGGTATCGGTGATCTCCAGCCGTGTCGGCCTGGGCCTGAAGACCCGTGACGAGAGCCTGTTCCTCATCCCTGAGGAATACAATCCGCCACAGGCCTTGCTGGCAACCGATCAGTACACCCACGAGAACCGCTATCACGCCCTCAACGACGGCTTCGTCCGCGCCGTGGTCGATCCACAGCAGAACGCCCTGGCGTGCTCGCTGGCGACCTCGCGTCACGGCCAGGCCGAGCCGATCGAGTGGCTGCGTCAGGAACGTGTGCGACACGCGATCAAGGTCGGCCCGGCCGGGCTCAACAACCATGATCGCCTGCAACTGCTTAGCGACCCTGTCGCACTGGCACGCCTGCACGAGCAGGTCTGGGCCGAAGGTCACGCTGAGTGGCTGGACGCCTGGCGCGCTTCGGTGAAAGCCGATCCGCACGCGCCGTTGCTGCCGCTGCGACCGGTGAGCCTGCAGGCTCAGCCGGCCTGATAAGAAAACCCCGCTGATTCAGCGGGGTTTTTTTATGTCCGCTGTCGATCTGCGAAAAAATCCCGATCAAACCTTGTACAAAAAAACCAGCGCATAGCATCCGTCGCCGAATTGGCGCGCCCGTTAACTACGACGCGCAAACCGCGCCGCTGCCTTCGCGAGCAGGCTCGCTCCCACAGGGAAACGCATTCCAGGGTGGGAGCGAGCCTGCTCGCGAATGGCATCACCTCGGTTCCAGGCGAACCGAGGTTGTGCATCGACTCAGACTTTG
>NZ_JBSICA010000070.1:0-593 GCF_058245595.1 Pseudomonas sp. UF-293
GCGTTCGGCACCAGATTTTCGAAATTGCCACCGGTAGCGCCAGTGATCGTGGTGCTGACGGTGCTGCCGTTGTTGTAAACGTCATTGGCTGCCGTCGGCACGTTGACGGTGCCCACGGTGTCGCCGGCCGCAATGGTGATGGTCGAACCGTTGGACAGAGTGACGGTTACCGGGGTTTGCGCCGGGTTGGTCAGTGTTGCGGTGTAAGTGATCTGTCCGCCTTCAACGACGTTGTTGGTCGCGGTCAGGGTCAGACCGGTGTTGTCGACCGAGTCGGTAATGGTGGTAACGGCTGGCGTCGGGTTCGGCACCAGGTTTTCGAAGTTGCCACCGGTTGCACTGGTGATGGTGGTGCTGACAGTGCTGCCGTTGTTGTAAACGTCATTGGCCGCAGTCGGCACGTTGACGGTGCCAATGGTGTCGCCGGCCGCAATGGTGATGGTCGAGCCGTTGGACAGGGTGACGGTTACCGGGGTTTGCGCCGGGTTGGTCAAGGTCGCTGTGTAGGTGATCTGACCGCCTTCAACGACGTTGTTGGTCGCGGTCAGGGTCAGGCCGGTGTTGTCGACCGAATCAGTGATCGTAGTGACGGC
>NZ_JBSICA010000071.1:0-590 GCF_058245595.1 Pseudomonas sp. UF-293
TCGGACGGTGCCGGAACAGTTGCGGTGCCGGTGGTTTCGCCAGCCTTGATGGTGATTACGGCGCCGTTCGACAAGGTAACGGTTACTGGTGAGCCAGCGGCGTTGGTCAATGTCGCGGTGTAAACAATCGAACCACCTTCGGCCACAGAACCGGTCGCGCTAAGCGACAGGTTGGTGGTGTCGGCAACGTCGGTGACAGAAGTCGAAACCGGAGTTTTGTCCGCCACCAGATCTTCGAAATTGCCACCGGTTACGCCAGTGATCGAATTGGTGATCGGAGCATTACCGGCCAACGCATCGTTCGCAGCAACAGCAGTTGCAGTGCCAGTCGTCTGACCGACGCCGATGGTAATGGTCTGGCCGTTGGCCAGAGTTACCACAACAGGCGAACCGGTAACAGGCGCGCCGACGGTGGCGGTGTAAGTCACGGTACCGCCTTCAGCCACCGAAGTATCGGCGGTCAGTTTGACCGTCGAAGTGTCGATGGTGTCGGTGACATTCGTCACCGCTGGAACCGCGCTTGGCACCAGGTTCTCGAAGTTGCCGCCGGTCGCACCCTCGATGGTCACTTCGACTTTACCGGCATCTTT
>NZ_JBSICA010000072.1:0-515 GCF_058245595.1 Pseudomonas sp. UF-293
GACCAGACGGTGTTTCCGAAACTCGCGCCTGTGCCCTATCAGCAAGACTCCGGCATGGTCGCCAGCAACCCGGTGATCAAACGTTTCGACCTGCGCCTGGAAACCCGCACCAGCCGCACCACCCGTCGCGACTACGACTTCGAAAAACCGCGCCTGACCCTGGAAAGCGAAAACCGTGGCGACGCCCTGCCCGACCTCGAAGACTACGATTACCCGGGCCGCTTCATCGACCGCGAGCGCGGCAAGCACCTGGCCAAACGTGCCCTCGAACGCCATCGCAGTGACTTCCAACTCGCCGAAGGCAAGAGCGATCAGCCATTGCTGGTCAGCGGCCACTTTCTCGCCCTGACCGAACACCCGAAAGCCAAGTGGAACGACCTCTGGCTGCTCACCGAAGTCCTGCATGAAGGCAAGCAACCGCAAGTGCTCGAGGAGTCGGTGACCAGTGACACCACCGCACTCAAAGACGATTTCCACCAGGGCTACCGCAACCGCTTCCAGGCCACGCCGTGGGA
>NZ_JBSICA010000073.1:0-494 GCF_058245595.1 Pseudomonas sp. UF-293
TCGTTCTCGCAGATGAACACCCGTTACGTCTGGAACGATGACGACGCCAGCGTGACCGTGCATTACGTCGACGGCACTGAAGAAGTCTACGTCCACGACGATCGTGCGCGGCTGGTGCGGCAGGTCGCGGCCGATGGCGGCGAGCAGCTCAAGGCCTATGACGAGCAGGGGCGCTTGATCGCCGAGCAGGATGCGTTGGGCGCGGTTACCGAATACCGCTACGACGAACTCGGACGGCTGATCGCGCTGATTCCGCCAGACGATGCACCAACGTCCTACGAGTACCGCAACGGTTTTCTCTACAAGCGTTGCCGTGGTGAGGCGGTGTGGATCTACCGGCGCAACGCCGAAGGCGCCGTCACCGAAGCGGTCGATCCCGACGGCCAGGTCACGCATTACTACTACAACCTGCGCGGGCAGTTGCTGTCGTTGCGCTACCCGGACAGCAGCCGCCATCGCTGGGTGTGGAATGAGCTCGGCCAGCTCATCGAAGA
>NZ_JBSICA010000074.1:0-458 GCF_058245595.1 Pseudomonas sp. UF-293
GTGGTGTCGGTAACGTCGGTGACAGAAGTCGAGACCGGAGTTTTGTCCGCCACCAGATCTTCGAAATTGCCGCCGCTCACGCCAGTGATCGAGTTGGTGATCGGCGCGTTGCCGGTCAGCGCATCGTTCGAAGCGACAGCGGTTGCGGTGCCAGTAGTCTGACCAACGCCGATGGTGATGGTCTGACCGTTGGCCAGAGTCACCACAACAGGCGAACCGGTAACAGGCGCACCGACGGTGGCGGTGTAAGTCACGGTGCCGCCTTCAGCCACCGAAGTATCAGCAGTCAGTTTGACGGTCGAAGTGTCGATGGTGTCGGTGACAGTCGTGACGGCTGGAGCAGTGCTCGGTACCAGGTTCTCGAAGTTGCCACCAGTGGCACTGGTGATCGTTGCCTGCACGGAACCGGCATCTTTGTAGACGTCGTCGGACGGTGCCGGAACAGTTGCGGTGCCGGT
>NZ_JBSICA010000075.1:0-458 GCF_058245595.1 Pseudomonas sp. UF-293
GCGCGCCCGGCGATTCACAACAGCCTGTCGCGGGCGGCGATCTTTCTCGGCGATGAGCCGGAAGAACTGATTCTGGCTCTGGCCGGGGAAACCGCGCGGTTTTACCACTTTCGCGCCGGCCGGCTGACGGCAATCAGCGATGTCTACGGCAATCGTCTGACCCTGCAACGCGATCGCTCCGACCGCATTCAGCGTCTGGACAACGGCGCCGGCCGTGCGCTGCTGTTGCGTTATGACCGTGCGCAGCTGGTGGCGGTCGAGTATCAGGTGTTCGTTCAGGGCGAGTGGATCACCGAGCAAAACCTCGCCACCTACAGCTTCGATGCCCGGCAACGCCTGCTGGTTGCGACCAACGCGGTGGGCGACAGCGAACGCTACGACTACGACGACCACCACGTCATCCTCCAGCGCCAGCTGACCGGCGGCGCGAGCTTCTTCTGGGAGTGGCAGCGCGAGGG
>NZ_JBSICA010000076.1:0-437 GCF_058245595.1 Pseudomonas sp. UF-293
AGCCTGATCCGTTACCAGTGAAAGTAACGTTCAGTCTATCTTTCTATCACATACCCAAATTTTTAAAGAACGATCTAATCAAAAGACTAGAAATCAATAT
The DNA here is from genome assembly GCF_058245595.1 of Pseudomonas sp. UF-293. Taxonomy (NCBI): domain Bacteria; kingdom Pseudomonadati; phylum Pseudomonadota; class Gammaproteobacteria; order Pseudomonadales; family Pseudomonadaceae; genus Pseudomonas; species Pseudomonas sp. UF-293. Next base: position 101 of record NZ_JBSICA010000076.1, read on the forward strand.
TCAGTGCGAATATTCATTTCTAAACTCTCAAACTTCGAAGCAGTTTATGGTGGAGCCAAGCGGGATCGAACCGCTGACCTCCTGCGTGCAAGGCAGGCGCTCTCCCAGCTGAGCTATGGCCCCATAACAAAATTGGTGGGTCTGGGCAGATTCGAACTGCCGACCTCACCCTTATCAGGGGTGCGCTCTAACCAACTGAGCTACAGACCCAATTTCGAGCTTGTAACTGTTAGCTCAGAGCTATCAGCTTGGAGCTTAAAGCTGCTTCTATCGTCTTCTTCAATGAATCAAGCAATTCGTGTGGGAGCTCATGCAGCAGCTGATGTCGTCGATTAAG
>NZ_JBSICA010000077.1:0-431 GCF_058245595.1 Pseudomonas sp. UF-293
ACTGGCACTGCAACCGCTGTTGCTGCGAACGATGCGCTGACCGGCAACGCGCCGATCACCAACTCGATCACTGGCGTAACCGGCGGGAACTTCGAAGATCTGGTGGCGGACAAAACTCCGGTCTCGACTTCTGTCACCGACGTTGCCGACACCACCAACCTGTCGCTCAGCGCGACCGGTTCCGTGGCCGAAGGTGGATCGATTGTTTACACCGCGACATTGACCAACGCCGCTGGCTCGCCAGTGACCGTGACCCTGTCGAACGGTGCTGTGATCACCATCAAGGCTGGCGAAACCAGCGGTACTGCGACCGTTCCGGCACCGTCCGATGACGTCTACAAAGATGCCGGCTCCGTGCAGGCGACGATCACCGGCGCTACCGGTGGTAACTTCGAAAATCTCGTGCCGAGCACCACTCCAGCGGTCACTCA
>NZ_JBSICA010000078.1:0-401 GCF_058245595.1 Pseudomonas sp. UF-293
TAGGGGACGGTGTTTTCCTTGTGGTACAGGCAGCCGCTGATCAGCGGTTGATCGGGGTCGCCTTCAAGGAAGGTGACCAGCACTTCCATGCCGATGCGCGGGATGGCGATGCCGCCGTACTGGGCGCCGGCCCAGGCGCTGGAGACGCGCAGCCAGCAACTGGTCTTGTCGTCGGCCTGACCTTCGCGGTCCCAATGGAACTGGACTTTGACCCGGCCGTATTCGTCGCAGTGGATTTCTTCACCTTTCGGGCCGGTGACCACTGCGCTCTGGCTGCCGAGGATTCGCGGTTTCGGGTGGCGCAGCGGCGGGCGGTTGGGCACATCCCACGGCGTGGCCTGGAAGCGGTTGCGGTAGCCCTGGTGGAAATCGTCTTTGAGTGCGGTGGTGTCACTGGTCAC
>NZ_JBSICA010000079.1:0-389 GCF_058245595.1 Pseudomonas sp. UF-293
ACGCCAGTGATCGAGTTGGTGATCGGCGCGTTGCCGGTCAGCGCATCGTTCGCAGCAACAGCGGTTGCAGTGCCAGTCGTCTGACCGACGCCGATGGTGATGGTCTGACCGTTGGCCAGAGTTACCACAACTGGCGAGCCGGTGACCGGAGCACCAACGGTAGCGGTGTAGGTGACCGTCCCGCCTTCGGCTACAGAAGTATCAGCGGTCAGTTTGACCGTCGAAGTGTCGATGGTGTCAGTGACCTGGGTGATCGCTGGCGTGGTGCTCGGAACGAGGTTCTCGAAGTTGCCACCGGTAGCGCTGGTGATCGTTGCCTGCACGGAACCGGCATCTTTGTAGACGTCGTCGGACGGTGCCGGAACAGTTGCGGTGCCGGTGGTTTCGCC